>NZ_JAMYOX010000027.1:0-83141 GCF_040320025.1 Mesorhizobium sp. M0808 | reverse complement strand
CTCGTATGCCGGCTACGACCCTGTTTTCCTGTCCATCGCCCGCTCGGTCATCGGCGGCCTGTGTGTTTTCGGCTGGTGCCGCTGGCGCGGCATTGCGCTGTTCACGCCCGACAAGACCCTCCTCGCCGGCATCCTGGCAGGCGCGCTTTTCGGTCTCGAGTTCCTGTTTCTCTATGTCGGGCTCGAGCACACCACTGTCGTGCGCAATACCTTGCTGGTCAACACCATGCCGTTCTGGATGCTGGTCGGCGGCCATTTCCTGCTGGGCGAAAGCATCACGGCACGCAAGCTGGTTGGTCTTCTGCTCGCTTTCGCCGGACTGATCGCGGTGTTTTCCGATAAACTGAGCGCCAATGGCGGCGCAACATTGGGCGGCGATTTGCTCAGTCTCGGTGCCGGCATTCTGTGGGCCGTGACCAATATCGTCATCAAGCGGTCGAAGCTGGTGACGGCCAGCGCCGAAAAGCTGCTGCTCTATCAGCTGGCCGGGGCCGCCGTCGTCGGCATTTTGGTGATGCCCTTTGCCGGGCCGCCCGTCCGCAACTTTACCGTCTTGCCAACCTTGGCTCTGCTGTTCCAGGCCGTCTACGTTGTCGCCTTCACCTATGTGCTGTGGTTCTGGCTGCTGCGGCGCTACCCTGCATCTGGACTGTCGAGCTTCACCTTCCTGTCGCCGGTGTTTGGTGTGCTGTGCGGCGCCGTGTTCTTGAACGAGCCGCTGACCGTTCGTATCTTCCTGGCACTCGCCCTGATCGCCGCCGGACTCATCATCGTCAACCGGCCGGCCCGAAAACAAAGTCCCGGATGAGCATGCGCGATATATTGAACGACCTCGAAGCTGGAAAGCAGCTCTCCGATCCGGACCCGGTGCGTCGCGCCCAGATCCAAATGAAGACGCCGCTGCCGAAGCGCTTCTACAAGACCGTCGCGGTAGCACCGGTCGAAGACGGTTTTGCCGTCCATCTCGATGGCAAGCCCGTCCGCACGCCGGCCAAGGCGCTGCTGGCGCTGCCGACCGAAAAGGCGGCTGCACTCGTCGCCAAGGAATTCGCCGCACAGGAGGAGACCATCAACCCGGTGACGATGCCGGTGATGCGTCTGGTCAATACGGCAATCGATGGCGTCGCCAGTGATCCTCAGGCCGTGCTGGAGGACATCCTGCGCTTTGCCTCGTCCGATCTGCTCTGCTACCGCGCCGATGCGCCCCAAGGACTCGTCGACCGGCAGAACGAGCATTGGGATCCCGTCATCGACTGGGTGCACAGCGCGCTCGGCGCCCGGTTCCATCTCGCCGAAGGCGTGATCCATGTCGAACAGCCGCGCGAGAGTATCGCGCTGCTTGGCCAGCATCTTGCCCAACGTGCCGATCCGCTGCGCCTTGCCGCCATCCACGTCATGACGTCGCTGACCGGATCGGCGCTGCTGGCGCTGGCCGTCGATGTCGGCGAGCTAGACGGCGAGGCGGCCTGGGCTGCCGGCCATGTCGACGAGGACTGGCAGGCCGAGCAATGGGGCCATGATGCCGAGGCGCTCGCGCGCCGCGCGGCCCGCAAGCGCGACATGATGGCGGCAGTCGGACTGCTCGACGCTCTCAAAGGCTGACGGCACTACCTGCGATTTCGCACTGCACATTAGACCAAAGTCATAATCCCAAAGGCGGTCTGCCTCTGGGCACTGCTTTCTGTCATTTTTTGCACTGATGGCTGCACTGAGTCTGCGTTGCGAGGAAACGCGGACGATGAAGTGCCGCATCGAGGACTGGCAGAATCACACGGGAGGATACGCTCATGGCAATGGCATCGACCGCCGGCAAAACAAGCCGCGGCATGACGCGCGAGGAGAAGAAGGTCATCTTTGCTTCCTCGCTCGGCACCATTTTCGAATGGTACGATTTCTATCTCTACGGTGCATTGGCGGCCGCGATCGGCACCGCATTCTTCAACTCCTATCCGGAAACAACGAGAAATATCTTCGTGCTTCTGGCGTTTGCCGCAGGCTTCATCGTTCGCCCGCTTGGTGCCCTGGTGTTCGGCCGCATCGGCGATCTCGTCGGCCGCAAGTACACATTTCTTGTCACCATCATGATCATGGGTCTGTCGACCTTCCTCGTCGGCGTGCTTCCCGGCTCCGCCAGTTGGGGCATTGCCGCGCCGATCATGCTGATTGCGCTCCGTCTGCTCCAGGGTCTGGCGCTTGGCGGCGAATATGGCGGCGCCGCGACCTACGTCGCCGAGCACGCTCCAGATGACCGCCGTGGCTTCTACACCTCATGGATCCAGACCACCGCAACGCTCGGCCTGTTCCTGTCGCTGATCGTGATTCTGATTGTGCAGAATTCCCTCAGCAAGGAAGATTTCACAGCTTGGGGCTGGCGCATTCCGTTCCTGGTTTCCGCGGTCCTGCTCGCCATCTCGGTCTGGATTCGCCTGTCACTTGCCGAGTCTCCGACCTTCCAGCGTATGAAGGCAGAGGGCAAAGGCTCCAAGGCACCCCTGTCCGAAGCCTTCGGCCAGTGGAAAAACGCCAAGATCGCATTGCTGGCGTTGCTTGGCCTTACCGCTGGCCAGGCCGTGGTCTGGTACAACGGCCAGTTCTACGCGCTGTTCTTCCTGCAGAACGTGCTCAAGGTCGATCCGCAGTCGGTCAATATCATGATCGCGATCGCGCTGGCGCTTGGCACCATCTTCTTCGTCGTATTCGGCTGGCTCTCCGACAAGATCGGCCGCAAACCGATCATCATGGCGGGTTTGGCGCTGGCGATCGTCACCACCTTTCCACTGTTCAAGGCACTGACCCGCGCCGCTAATCCCACTCTAGCTACCGCGCAGGAAAATGTTCGAGCAACCGTCACCGCCGCACCGGGCGACTGCAGTTTCCAATTCAATCTTACCGGAACATGGAAATTCACCAGCTCGTGCGATGTTGCCACGGCATTCCTTGCGAAGAGTTCCGTGCCATACGATGTGGTCACGACAGCCGCGCCCGGAACTGCTGCAACGGTCAAGATCGGCAACGAAACGGCTGAAGCCTATGACGCGGTCGCGGCTGGCGACCAGTTGAAGGCCAAGGACACAGCCTTCGGCAAGGCAATCAATATCGCCTTACAGGATGGAGGTTATCCTCTAAAGCGTGCGGCATCGAAAGTGGCCGACCAGAAGCTCGACGCTTTTGTGGCTGCCAATCCCGAGCTTAAACTCGATGCCACCGCGATTCGTGCCGGCGAAAAAACGACCGTCCCGACAGACAAGGCAGTCGCTGACAAGATCCTGACCAAGGAAGAAGCGGCTGGCGCAACCGAGGTGACAGTCTACAACATTCCCGCGTCCGGCGCTTTTGCCATGTTCGCGGATCCGGCACAGATCAACTGGCCGCTGACCATCGGCATCCTGTTCATCCTGGTTCTGTACGTGACCATGGTTTACGGGCCGATCGCTGCGATCCTGGTCGAGATGTTCCCGACCCGCATCCGCTACACCGGCATGTCGCTGCCTTATCATATTGGCAATGGCTGGTTTGGCGGTTTACTGCCGGTGACCGTCTTCGCGCTGAGCGCGGCTAAGGGCAACATCTATTACGGCCTCTGGTATCCGGTCGCCGTTGCAGCGATGTCGCTGATCATTGGCATGATCTTCGTCAGGGATACCCTCGGAACAGACCTGCACACCAAGCAGTAGCCGACCTGTCCCGGCTCAAGCAAAGCCCGGCGCGAGCGATCGCGCCGGGCTTTGCCAATTTATCAAATACGCGGACGGAGAAGCCTAGCTCTTCCGATCCTGTTTCGCTTCCTCGATCGCTGCCTCATGATACCAGGCACTTCCGAAATCCGTGCGGTTGCGCAAAGAAGCAAGTTCTGCCGCGAACTTAGCCTTTCCGCTTAAATTTGAGGCAGACACGCGCGCTGCCACCGGGAACATCAGGATTTTGGCCGACTGACGAGTGGAAGTGATTTCCATTGTCGGTTTCCTTTCTTCGACAGAACCTAGCCGATTCAACCTTTCCCCAAGATAGGTTCAGCAATCGAATTAGGCAATATGATTATAAAAAGATCACTAGTTGCACATTATTTATGCAAACTATGCTTGTGAGTGATCCCAGCGCACCTTGCAGCGGCCCGGCAATTTTGCGCCGATGCGACCTCACTTTGCCGCACCCGTCGCCGGCGAGAATGGCACACGAATTGCTTTTTGATAATCCGGCAGGTCGGCTGCTGGATAGGCCGGCCTGCTCCGGCGCCATCCAGGGTTCGGTGATCAAGCAACGAGAGGCTAGAATGACGAAATACAAGCTCGAGTACATTTGGCTCGATGGATACACCCCGGTTCCCAATCTTCGCGGAAAGACGCAGATCAAGGACTATGCCGAGTTTCCGACGCTCGACCAGCTTCCGCTGTGGGGCTTCGACGGTTCTTCGACCATGCAGGCCGAGGGCCACAGCTCCGATTGCGTTCTGAAGCCGGTCGCCGTCTACCCGGATCCGGCCCGCACCAATGGCGCGCTCGTTATGTGCGAGGTCATGATGCCCGACGGCGTGACGCCGCATGCCTCCAATAAGCGCGCCACCATCCTCGACGACGAGGGCGCCTGGTTCGGCTTCGAGCAGGAGTATTTCTTCTACAAGGACGGCCGCCCGCTCGGCTTCCCCGAGAGCGGCTATCCGGCGCCGCAAGGCCCGTACTATACCGGCGTCGGCTACAGCAATGTCGGCTCAGTCGCCAGGCAGATCGTCGAGGAGCATCTCGACCTTTGCCTTGCCGCCGGCATCAACCATGAAGGCATCAACGCCGAGGTGGCCAAAGGCCAGTGGGAATTCCAGATCTTCGGCAAGGGCTCCAAGAAGGCCGCCGACCAGATGTGGATGGCGCGCTATTTGTTGCAGCGCCTGACCGAGAAGTACGGCATCGATATCGAATATCACTGCAAGCCGCTCGGCGACACCGATTGGAACGGCTCCGGCATGCATGCCAACTTCTCGACCGCCTATATGCGCGAAGTCGGCGGCAAGGGCTATTTCGAGGCGCTGATGGCAGCCTTCGACAAAAACCTGATGGATCACATCGCCGTCTATGGGCCGGACAACGACAAGCGTTTGACCGGCAAGCACGAGACCGCGCCCTGGAACAGGTTCAGCTACGGCATCGCCGACCGCGGCGCCTCGATCCGCGTGCCGCATTCCTTTATCAATAACGGCTACAAGGGCTATCTCGAGGATCGCCGCCCGAACTCGCAGGGTGACCCCTACCAGATCGCCTCGCAGATATTGAAGACGATCGCCTTCGTCCCGACCAGCGCCGAGGTGTCGGCCGCGGCTTGAGCATTCGTCCCGGCGTAGACCTCAGGTCTGCGCCGTGACTTTCTCTCCGATCGCATCGCAATAAAAAACCCCGGCGTCTCCTCCGGGGTTTTTTGTTGGCTGCAACGATCTGGATCAGACCGAATAGTACATATCGTATTCGACCGGATGCGGCGTCATTTCGAAGCGCATCACCTCGGCCATCTTGAGCTCGATATAGCTGTCGATCTGGTCGTCGTCGAATACGCCGCCGGCCTTCAGGAAGCCGCGGTCCTTGTCGAGGCTCTGCAGGGCTTCGCGCAGCGAGCCGCAGACGGTCGGGATCTTCTTCAATTCCTTCGGCGGCAGGTCGTAGAGATCCTTGTCCATCGGCTGTCCCGGGTGGATCTTGTTTTTGATGCCGTCGAGGCCGGCCATCAGCATGGCGGCAAAGGCGAGATAGGGGTTGGCACCCGGATCGGGGAAGCGGACCTCGACGCGCTTGGATTTCGGCGACGAGCCGAACGGAATGCGGCACGAGGCCGAGCGGTTGCGGGCCGAATAGGCGAGCAGCACCGGCGCTTCATAGCCCGGCACCAGGCGCTTGTAGGAGTTGGTGAGCGGGTTGGTGAAGGCGTTAATCGCCTTGGCATGCTTGATGATGCCACCGATGTAGAACAGGCAGCTCTCGGACAGGCCGGCATATTCGTTGCCGGCGAAAGTCGGCTTGCCTTCCTTCCAGATCGACTGGTGGACGTGCATGCCCGAGCCATTGTCGCCGAACACCGGCTTCGGCATGAAAGTGGCCGTCTTGCCATAGGCGTTGGCGACCTGGTGCACGACATATTTGTAGATCAGCATCTTGTCGGCGTTGCGGACCAGCGTGTCGAACTTGATGCCGAGCTCGTGCTGGGCGGCGGCCACTTCGTGATGGTGCTTTTCAACGCGCACGCCCATCTCGGCGAGCACGGTGAGCATTTCCGAGCGCATGTCCTGCGCCGAATCGACCGGCGGCACCGGGAAATAACCGCCCTTGATGCGCGGCCGGTGACCGAGGTTGCCGGTCTCATAGTCGGTATCGTCATTGGACGGCAGTTCGGTCGAATCCAGCCTGAAGCCGGTGTTGTAGGGGTCGGCCTTGTACTTGACATCGTCGAACACGAAGAACTCGGCTTCCGGGCCGACGAAGATCTGGTCGCCGATGCCTTCGGCCTTCATGTAGGCCTCGGCTTTCTTGGCGGTACCGCGCGGATCGCGGTTGTAGGATTCCCCGGAGATCGGATCGAGAATGTCGCACAGGATGACCATGGTCGACTGCGCGAAGAACGGGTCCATATGCACCGTATCGGAATCCGGCATCAGCACCATGTCGGACTCGTTGATCGCCTTCCAGCCGGCGATCGAGGAACCATCGAACATGACGCCATCGGCAAACATGTCTTCCTCGACCTCGACGACATCCATCGTAACGTGCTGCAGTTTGCCCTTCGGATCGGTGAAGCGCAGATCGACGAACTTAACGTCGTTGTCCTTGATCTGCTTCATGATGTCTTTGGCTGTCGTCATGTCCCTGCTTCCCTATGTGATGACGTTTTGAACATGGCCTTTTAACGGGAAAATTCAGACGGCGTCCATGCCGGTTTCGCCGGTGCGGATGCGCACCACTTCCTCGATATTGGAGACGAAGATCTTACCGTCGCCGATGCGGCCGGTCTGGGCCGCCTTGCGGATGGCTTCGATCGCGGCTTCGACCGCATCGTCGCCGAGCACGACTTCGATTTTCACCTTCGGCAGGAAGTCGACGACATATTCGGCGCCGCGATAAAGCTCGGTATGGCCCTTCTGGCGGCCAAACCCTTTGGCCTCGGTAACGGTGATACCTTGCAGGCCGGCCTCCTGAAGCGCTTCCTTCACTTCGTCTAGCTTGAACGGCTTGATGATCGCTTCGATCTTTTTCATGTAAAAAGTGGCCTCCACTGCCAAAAAAGACGGGTTGTGAGCCCCGCTTGCGCCTCAATCAAGCACGAACTGTGCCAATTGATGGGGTGCCGGGTGGGCTCACATGATTTGGATACCATGCTACGCGGGAATGTACATTCGCGTCATTCCCTGCGTCGGATGCGCCATGAACGCCGCGAGCCTACACACCGCCGGTCCCGTCGTCCGCACAAAAAATGGGCAGATCGGATATTTCATGGGCAGCTGTGGACCTGCGCCTCGCCGCTCCGGGCATAGCCGGTGTGTTTCATAACCTTCGTAGTTTGCGTCGGATCAAAAACTGGACAATGCTTCGGCAGATGATGTGCATGTCGCCCGCATGAGCCACGAACTTCTTTCTCCGTCCGAAATGGCCGAGGCCGACCGGCTGGCGATTGCCGCTGGTCCATTCGACGGCATCGGCCTGATGCGCAATGCCGGCGCTGCGGTTGCTGCCGTGGTGCTCAAGCGCTACCCGAAAGCAACGCGCGTCCATGTGCTTTGCGGCCCCGGCAACAATGGCGGCGACGGCTATGTCGTCGCCCGCATCCTTCGGGAGAGCGCCGTCGACGTCTCGGTATGGGCGTCCGGATCGCCTAAAGGCGGCAGCGATGCGGCAGTCGCTGCCTCGGAGTGCCCGGTTGAAGCTCGGCCGCTGCCGGATTTCGTTGCCGAGACGGGCTCGATCGTGGTCGATGCGCTTTACGGGGCGGGGCTGTCCAAGCCGCTATCCGGCGACCCCGCCAAGGCGATCGACAATGTGGCGGAGTTGAATTCGCCGGTCGTCGCGGTCGACCTGCCGTCGGGCGTCTCCGGTGAGAGCGGCAATGTCCTCGGTCAGGCTTTCCACGCCCGAATCACCGTGACCTTTGCGCGAAAAAAGCCAGGCCATCTTTTGTTGCCGGGGCGCGAGCTGTGCGGCGAAATCGTGCTCGCTGATATCGGCATAAGCGACAGTGTTGTTGCGCAGCTTGAACCACGAACATTCGAGAACATTCCGGCGCTCTGGCTTGGCCGCTTTCCGGTTCCGGCCGTCGACGCCCATAAGTATAAACGCGGCCATGTCGGCGTCTTTTCCGGAGGGCCGTCGGCGACGGGTGCTGCGCGGCTGTCGGCGCTTGCCGCGGCAAGGAGCGGGGCAGGGGCAGTCACCATGCTGTCGCCGGCGAACGCCATCCATGTGAACGCGGCGCATCTGACCTCGATCATGCTGCGCAAGGTAGACACTGTCGCGGATGTGGACGAATTCGTCGGCAGTCGCCGACCATCGGCCTTCGTGCTCGGCCCGGGATTTGGCATTGGTGAGAAGACGCGCGAATTCGCCCTGGCCGTGGTGAATGGCGCCCATGGGCAGGGCGGCGGGATTGAGGGCTTGGTGCTCGACGCCGACGGCGTCACATCGTTTCGCGACGCGCCGGATGCCCTGTTCGAAGCCGCCAGCCGGCCGAGCGCGCCGGCTCTGGTGATGACGCCGCATGACGGCGAATTCGCCAGGCTTTTTTCAGATATCGCCGGGGACAAGGACCTGTCCAAACTCGCTAAGGCACGCGCCGCAGCCGAACGGGCCAACGCCATTCTCGTCTACAAGGGTGCCGACACTGTGATTGCGGCCCCCGATGGCCGGGCAGCGATCAACGGCAATGGCGCGCCTTGGCTGGCCACCGCCGGTTCGGGCGACGTGCTGTCGGGTATCATCGCCGCGCTGCTGGCGCAGGGCATGCCGGCCTTTGAAGCGGCCTGTGCGGCAGTCTGGATCCATGCCGAGGCCGGCAGCCGTTTCGGACCGGGGCTGATCGCCGAGGACCTGCCGCCGGCGCTAGTGCCGGTCCTGCGCGAGCTTATCGAAAGTCGCGGGATAGCTGCCGAATGAACCGCATGTTCACGCTGCTCGTTGCGATCGTCAGCGCCGTATTCATGGCGCAGGCTGCGAACGCCGAAACTCCGCTGACGATCGTCGACGACCCGGCCGTTCTCGCCGCCCTCGACAGCAACGGTTACGGGTTCGCCGGCATTTTCGGCGTCGATGGCAAGGGCGATTTGAAGACGCTTTATGACAAGGCTCCGGCCTATCACGCGATTGTCGAAACGATTGCAAGCGACGTCGCAGCATTGCGGGCCGAGATGAAGGCCGGCGGTCGGCCGCTCTACGAGGTGACCGACGGCAATGTTGGCCGTGTCATGGACATGCGCTGGCTGAGGACCGAGGCCGCACGCTTCCGCCTTGTCGGCGTGGTCAACCGGCTCGACCGGCGCGACTTCGCCGCGTTGCAAGGCGACACGAGTTGCGGCGAAGTGCGCTTCATCTATCGCCTCGCCTACAGCTTCAAGAAGAACGGCAAGGTTTTGGCCTCGCGCCTGCCGTTCAATTTCAGTGCCGTCTACAATGCCGCGCCGGATGCCGATGGCGGTTGTGTCGGCGTCGCCGGACGCTGGGCACCACAGCTCGACGAGAACGTCGATGCTGGGTGGCTGACCGGTGGCCCGCTGGAAATGTCGGCGCTCACCTTCAAGCAGCTCGAGCTCAATGCGCAAGTGGTGCGCTTCCCCTCCGGCCAGGAGACCGAATTCGGCGGGCAGGCTGCCTATCTCATGCGAATTTTCGGCATGGACGGAGCGGCTGCCAGCGAAAAGCCGCTGGAAAACACGCCCGATACGGTACGTCTCGCCGAAGACGCTGCGCTGAAAGCAAGACTTGCCGACTATGTCCGCACCAATGTCGCGGCGGTCGATCTCGGCGTCTACCAGATTCCCGAGGAATTCCTGGCAAGGAAGGTCATCTCTTGGTCGACCTTCGGCAGTGCGAGGCAGGCCAACCACCTGTTCACGCCACTGTTCCAGTCCGCGGATTTCGCTGGTGTCGATTTCTCTGCAATGAAGCTGGTGCGCACGCCGGAGGCACTGGTCGAGCGGCTGGACAACGGCGCCTGCCAGGGCTGCCATCAGGCGGGCTCGACCGCCGGCTTCCATTTCATCGGCCTCGACGACAAGACGACCTCGCCGCTCAACCGCATCGAGGTCGGCATCTCCCCGCATCTCCACGCCGACATCCCGCGCCGCGTCGCCTGGCTGCGCGCGACTGCCGACGGCAAGGAACCGAACCGCTTTCGCCCGTTATCGTTCGCGCCGCCGGCGACCTGGAACGATGCCGGCGAAATCGCCTATTCGCCGGCCGAGATGGCGATGCCGTGCCTGATGCCGGCGGATGCGGCCCGCTTCGGCGCGACCTGGCAATGCGGCGCCGGCACCGTCTGCACGCCGCTGGCGACCTCGTCCGGCGTACGCACCAAGCTGGCGCAATGCCTGTTGCCCAAGCACAGCGAAGACATGTTTTCCGGCCACCCCTGTTTAACGGGATCCATCGCGAGTAACCCGGCACAGCCTTTCAATGACCGGTATACCATCACCGGTCAGTTCGCGGCGTTCGCGCCAAGCATTTCGCGCGCCGCCTACACCTGCCGACCGCCGAAGATCGGTGTGCCGGCGGGTATCGCCTATCGCGGCTGCGACGACCGGGATCGCAGCTTTGCCGCCTTCAAGACGGGCAAGCCGATGCCGAACGAGATTTGCGGACTGGTCGGCGGCAAGAAATTCGACACCTGCGTGGCGACCAATAACTTCGACCAGTGCCTCGGCGGCGCCGTCAATCGCGGTAATCGTCCCGCCTGTTCGGCCGACCATTTCTGCCGCGAGGATTACATGTGCCAGTCGCTGCCGCCCGATACACCCGGTATCGGCAAAGTGAAGGGCATCGGCTTCTGCTCGCCGACTTATTTTATCTTCCAGATGCGCATCGACAATCACGCCACGCCATGGTCGGGCGCTGTCCGCGCGACGAGGGGGGCCGGGTTCGGAGCGGCGGAAGCGGAATAGCCTGCGCCGACTGCGCATTAGCCGCTATAGTTTCAGGTGGATAGCTATCGATCGAGATAGTCGGCGATCTTCGATGTCCATTCGCCGTCGAAATGGCGGACATGTTCGGCGACGATCTCATCGCTCAGCAGGCTCGACAAGGCGGAAACCAGAACTGGTTCTATCTCTGGAGCCGAGCTAAATCCAAGAGCAGTCAAACGTTCGGACCAGGGCGGATGATCCGCGCTTTCCTTATCTGGCGCGTCCCAGGCCTTTTGCGCATATTCTTGCAGGATGGGAAGCCTCGACAGGTGACTGGCGGCCGCCAGAACTCTTTCAAGTGGTGGACGAGGCGGTACCATGGTGCCAAGCAGTTCACGTTTAAGCGGAATATACACTTGGTCATCGAAGAACGCACTGGCAGCACCGATCAGCAGCAGGGCGCGCGCCGTTTCATATGCATCGCCGGACATCGCTGCATGACGATCTGCGTCAATTTCCGCCCGCCGCGACAACCGTATTTCTTCGCGCTCCAGCGTGCGCGACAGCGGGCCAAGCATCCAGTAGAACAGGCTGCCCGAAACGGTTTTTCCCGGTGGGGCGAAGTCGAAGATTAGATCGAAGCTCTTTTCGAGTTCGGCCAGGTTGAGCCCGCCATTTGTATCTTTATTTTTCAGATGGGCGTCCTCATGGGCCAAGATCGCCGCAAACCCCTTTTGGTCGGTCGCTGCGAGCAGCGGCAGGCCCACGGTGAGAATTGCCCTGCGACCAAGCAGGCCCAGAAACGGCCGCTCTTCACCGATACTGGCGTTGAGATCGTCGCTCAGGATGATGCTCGTGCGGCTGGCGCGGTGTTTGCCGGCAATACTCTCCCAGACGGCCCACAATTTCGGGGCTGATTCCCGAGTAATCCCGTCCACCTTGCTGGGTCGAAAACCGGCGAACAATGTCCCGATCAACAGAACGATGGCCAGCATCGCGGCCGGGATTGCAACAACGCCAGTCGCGATGACAGCGAGCGGATAGCAATCGAGGAACCAGAACCACAGGAGTATTGGGCAAAACAGCGGCATGGCGAAGAGCAGGATGGCAAACCTGCCGAAACGCGCTCCTACATAGAGGACCAGGCGCGACATCAACCCCTCACAGCGGAATGTTGTCGTGCTTCTTCCAGGGGTTTTGCATATCCTTGTTGCGCAGCATCCTGAGCGCGCGGGCGATGCGGCGGCGGGTCGAATGCGGCATGATCACCTCGTCGACATAGCCACGCTCGGCGGCAACGAAGGGAGACAGGAAGCGATCCTCGTAAGCTTTTGTATGTGCCGCGATCTTTTCCGCGTCGCCGATGTCCTTGCGGTAGATGATCTCGACCGCGCCCCTGGCGCCCATCACCGCAATCTGCGCCGTTGGCCAGGCATAGTTCATGTCACCGCGCAAATGCTTTGACGCCATGACGTCATAGGCGCCGCCATAGGCCTTTCTGGTGATGACGGTGATCTTTGGCACCGTCGCTTCGGCATAGGCGAACAGAAGCTTGGCGCCGTGCTTGATCAACCCACCATATTCCTGCGCGGTGCCGGGCAGGAAGCCCGGCACGTCGACGAAGGTGACGATCGGGATCGAGAAGCAGTCGCAGAATCGCACGAAACGAGCCGCCTTGCGGCTGGCATCCGAATCGAGCACGCCGGCCAGCACCATCGGCTGGTTGGCGACGAAGCCGACGGTGCGGCCCTCGATACGGCCGAAGCCGGTGACGATGTTTTTCGCAAAATTCTGCTGGATCTCGAAGAAGTCACCCTCGTCGGCAACTTTAAGGATCAACTCTTTGATGTCGTAGGGTTTGTTGGCATTGTCGGGGATCAGCCTGTCGAGCGACAGATCGTGATCGGTGACCGACTGGTAGCATTCGATCTCGGGAATTTCCGCCGTGTTGGAAGCGGGCAGCAGATCGACCAGCCGGCGCATCTGCAGCAGCGCCTCGACGTCATTGTCGTAGGCTCCGTCGGCGATCGAGGACTTCGTCGTGTGGATAGAAGCGCCGCCGAGGCTTTCGGCGGTGACCGTCTCGTTGGTGACGGTCTTCACCACATCCGGCCCGGTGACGAACATGTAGGACGTTTCGCGAACCATGAAGATGAAGTCAGTCATCGCCGGCGAATAGACATCGCCGCCGGCGCAGGGGCCCATGATCAGTGAAATCTGCGGGATGACGCCAGAGGCCAGTACATTGCGCTGGAAGATCTCGGCATAGCCGCCGAGCGCCGCCACGCCTTCCTGGATGCGGGCGCCGCCGGCGTCGTAAAGGCCGATGATCGGCGCGCGGTTGCGCAGCGCCATCTCCTGCACCTTGACCACCTTTTCGGCATGCGCCTCGGACAGCGAGCCGCCGAACACGGTGAAATCCTTGGCGAAAAGATAGACCGGGCGACCGTTGACGGTGCCCCAGCCGGTAACGACGCCGTCGCCGGCGATCTTGGTTTTCTCCATGCCGAAATCGGTCGAGCGGTGCTCGACATACATGTCGAACTCCTCGAACGAGCCCTCGTCGAGAAAGACGTCTATGCGTTCGCGGGCGGTCAGCTTGCCCTTCTTGTGCTGGGCGTCGATGCGGGCCTGGCCGCCGCCCATGCGGGCGATCTCGCGGCGGCGCTCGAGTTCCTTCAGCACGTCCTTCATGACCGGTCCCCGAAACAGAAAGCTGGATTGTGGTAATCATGCCTGGGGGAGAGCGCAAGCGCCGCTTCCTCATGGCTTTTGTTGCGCTGCAACATCGGACCCCTTGCATTCCGAAGCGAACTGGGCCATATGCGGCCGTATAGGCGCTTGGGCCGGGATAATCCGGCCTTCTCGACGAATGAGACTGGTTGCGTCTGTTTTCCCTCTTCCCGACAGATCGGCAAGGTGGCGAAAAAGCCCCGTGGCATGAAGCCTGCGGGCACGACAGCGCAGCCGTGTGGACGATGACGTCCGCCCGCCTTGTCGTTTCATGACAATTTTCGACGGCAGGTTGCGCCCTGCCGCCATCGATGTTTGCGGCCAGAAGCCGCATGAAAGAAGAATATTTTGACCAATGAGAACATTTTGATCGGTAAGGACACTGGGGAACTGAACGGTTTCGCCGCACTTGGAATTACCGGCGCACTGCTCAAGGCCACCAATGCCGCCGGCTTTACCGATCCGAAGCCGATCCAGGCCCAGGCGATCCCGCCGCAGCTCGAAGGCCGCGACATTTTCGGCATCGCCCAGACCGGCTCGGGCAAGACGGCGGCGTTCGCGCTGCCGATCCTGTCGAAGATCATCGCACTTGGCACCAAGCGCCGGCCGAAGACGGCCCGCGCGCTGATCCTGGCGCCGACACGTGAACTCGCGGTGCAGATCGAGGAGATGATCAAGCTGCTCGCCAAGGGCGCGCATGTATCGACCGCGCTCGTGCTGGGCGGCGTCTCGCGCTTCAGCCAGGTGAAGAAGGTTGCGCCCGGCGTCGACATCCTGATCGCAACGCCCGGTCGGCTGACCGACCTTGTGCGTGAAGGCGACCTGATGCTTGCCGACACCAAATGGCTGGTGCTCGACGAAGGCGACCGCATGCTCGACATGGGCTTCATCAACGACGTGAAGCGCATCGCCAAGGCGACGGCGCCGGACCGTCAGACGGTGCTGTTCTCGGCGACTATGCCGGCCGAGATCGCCGAACTGGCGAAAGGCCTGCTGAAGAACCCGATCCGCGTCGAAGTCGCTCCTCACAGCACCGCGGCAGCCGAGATCGTGCAGGGTGTCGTCTTTGCCCGCACCAAGCAGAAGCGCCAGGTGCTGGCCAACATGCTTGCCGATGAGGCGATGAAGTCCGTCATCATCTTCTCGCGCACCAAGCATGGCGCCGACAGGGTGACCAAGGATCTCGAGCGCGACGGCTTCAAGGCCGCCGTCATCCACGGCAACAAGTCGCAGAATGCCCGTCAGAAGGCACTCAACGATTTCCGTGAGGGTTCGGTGCGCATTCTCGTGGCGACCGACATTGCGGCACGCGGCATCGACGTGCCCGGCATCAGCCATGTGGTGAATTTCGACCTGCCGGACGAGGCGGAGAGCTATGTCCACCGCATCGGCCGCACCGGCCGCAACGGCATGGACGGCATCGCCATCACACTCTGCGACCCGTCTGAAAACAGCAAGCTGCGTCAGGTCGAGCGCATCATCCGCACCAAGCTGCCGATCGTTGCCGACCATCTCGGCAGCCCCGATCCGCAGCGCAATCCCGCCGAGAAGAACGAGCGCAGCTTCGAACCGGCCAATGATCGCAACGACCGCAATGGCCGTCGCGACGGCAGGCGGCCCGGCGGCGCAAACAATGGCTTCGGCAAGAAGCGGTTCGGCGACAAGCCGGCCTTTGCGGGCGAGCGCAAGCCGGAAGGCGCCAAGCCCTTCAAGGGCAATAACAAGCGCCGCTTCGGCGGCAAGCGGCCAGCAGCGCGGGCCGCATAATCTGACCGTGTTGCGGTCGGCCAAGCCTGGCTTGGTCACACACGATTGAAGAGGGCGACCGGAGCGATGCTTCGGTCGCCCTCTTGCTTGGGGGCCTTTGGTTCACTTTACCACCGCCTCGATCCACACGACGATCCGCTGCGCGAGGAAAGCCGTGGTCGATGGCGACAGCGCGTCGCCGGCAATGACGTGGTTGTCCGGGTCGCCGGTATCGTCGGCCGGCATCAATTCATGTGCGGCGCCCCAGCGACCCGCAAGTACGATCGCTCGCCCATCACCGATCCTACTCGACTGGCGGCTTGCGGTCGAAATTCAGCGGCCGCGCATTCCAGCGGGTGACCGTGCTGATCACCCATCGGCAGAACGGCCTCGGCAGCATCCTGAGCAGCTTCAGCGTCCAACTCAGGCGGCGTGGGAAAGTGACTTCGAAGCCGCCGTATTCGATGCCTTGCGCGATGCGGCGCGAGGCCAGATTGACCGGCATCAAGCCCGGCATCGGCAGGAAGTTCTTTTCGGTCAGCCGCGTGTCGACAAAGCCCGGATTAATCACCTGGATGCGGACGTTCATCTTGTCGAAATCGTATTTCAGCGACTCGGCCAGGATATTGACCGCCGCCTTGGTGCCGCCATAGGCGGCGGTGGTGGGCCAGCCGAAATAGGCGGTAACCGAACCGATCAGCACGACATGGCCGCGCGAGCGCACGCGCATGCGTTCGATGACTGGCAGCAGGCCGTTGATGATGCCGAAATAATTGACTTCGAAAGACCGACGGAAATTGCGCGCCACAAGATCCTCGCCCGGCGTTGCGATATAGCTTCCAGCGTTGAACACTGCCAACACGATCGGACCGAGATCTTTCTCGATCGCTGCAACCGTCTTCGCCATGCGTTTTTCGTCGGTCACGTCGCAAGGATAGGCTGCGACACGGCCCGCCATCTGCGCCGTTTCGACGATGAGCGTATCGATCGGATGGTCATCTGGCGCAGTCACCGCGACGACATAGCCCCGAGCGGCAAGATCCTTGGCCAGCGAACGGCCGATACCGCTGCTGCCGCCCGTAATCCAGGCGACGCCATGCTTCGGATTGGCCCGATAGAGTGTCATGTTGCGCCCCGCCGGCTCTTCTTAGCCTGTGCTCTACCGGTGAAGAAATCGAATGAAAAGAGTGCTTTTCGGTACATGGTTGAAATGAATACCGGTCGGGCGCTCCTGGCTGCAGGAATTGCAGTGTGCGAAATGCGACTGGACCAGGCAAATTCTTGCCTTGAAACCGAAGCTTCGGGTTTCTAGGGTTTCGCCGCACCCACAAAGGAATCTCCATGCCCCGTTCTGTGATCGACGTGATCGGCAACACGCCCCTGATCCGCCTCAACAAGGCCTCGGAAGCAACCGGCTGCGAGATCCTGGGCAAGGCCGAATTCATGAATCCCGGGCAGTCGGTAAAGGACCGCGCCGGCCTGTTTATCATCCGCGATGCGGAGCAGCGCGGGCTGCTGCGGCCCGGCGGCGTCATCGTCGAGGGGACGGCCGGAAATACCGGCATCGGATTGACACTGGTTGCCAAGGCGCTCGGCTACCGCACGGTGATCGTCATTCCCGACACCCAGAGCCAGGAGAAGAAGGATACAATCAAACTGCTCGGCGCCGAGCTGATCGAAGTGCCCGCCGTGCCTTACAAGAACCCGAACAACTACGTGAAGCTGTCGGGCCGGCTGGCCGAGCAGATGGCGAAGAGTGAGCCGAACGGCGCGATCTGGGCCAACCAGTTCGACAATGTCGCCAACCGTGACGGCCATATCCGCACCACGGCCGAAGAAATCTGGAACCAGACCGACGGCAAGGTGGATGGTTTCGTGTCGGCGGTCGGTTCCGGCGGCACTCTGGCAGGCGTCGGTTTCGGGCTGAAGGCCAAAAACAACCAGGTCAAGATCGCGCTGGCCGATCCGCTGGGGGCAGCGCTCTATTCCTTCTACACCAGCGGCGAGCTGAAATCCGAGGGCAGTTCGATCACCGAAGGCATCGGGCAGGGGCGGATCACCGCCAACCTCCAAGGCTTTACACCCGATTTTGCCTTCCAGATCCCCGACGAGGACGCGCTGCCGATCGTATTCGACCTGATCCAGGAGGAGGGGCTTTGCGTTGGCGGTTCGACGGGCATCAACATTGCCGGCGCCATTCGCCTGGCGCGCGAGCTAGGCCCCGGCCACACCATCGTGACCATGCTTTGCGACTACGGCACGCGCTACCAGTCGAAGCTGTTCAATCCTGAATTCCTGCGCGAAAAGAAGCTGCCGGTGCCGGGGTGGATGGAGCAACAGAGCACGATTTCGGTACCGTTCGAAAGGGTTGCGTGATGGCGCACAAGACCGAAGCGCTGTTTCGTGACGACGCCTATCTGGGGACGGCCGACGCCACCGTCGTCGCAGTCAATGATCGCGGCGGTATCATTCTGGACCGGACGGTGTTTTACGCCACATCGGGCGGGCAGCCGGGCGACACCGGCAGCCTCGAACGCGCCGACGGCACCGGCATAGCGATTGCCGCTACGATCACCGGCGAAACCAAGGACGAGATCATCCATGTGCCGGCGCCGGAGCAGGCAGTTCCAAAGGTGGGCGAGCGCATGAGGCTCGCCATCGACTGGCCGCGGCGGCAGTTGCTGATGCGCATGCATTCTGCCTGCCACCTGCTTACCGTCGTCTGTCCGTTCCCGATCACCGGCGCCGCGGTTTCCGAGGACGACAGCCGTATCGATTTCGACATCCCGGACGCCGGCTTTACCAAGGAAGACGTGACGGCCAGACTGATGGAGCTGGTGCGAGCCGACCACCCGATCTTCACCCGGCTCATTTCCGACGAGGAACTGGCATCCAATCCGGGCCTGGTGAAATCCAAGAATGTGCGGCCCCCGGCCGGCACGGGAAGGATCCGATTGGTCTGCATCGGCGAGAACGCTTCGATCGACAGCCAGCCTTGCGGCGGCACCCATGTAAAGAGCACCAGCGAAATCGGCGAGATCCATATCGGCAAGATCGAGAAGAAGGGCCGCGAGAACCGGCGCTTCCGCATTCGCTTTGGTCCTATGCCGCCAGCCTGATATAGGACTGCGACGGACGGGACAGGAGAGAAAAGATGGCCGACGACAGTCCTTTCACCATCGATGCCGATTGGTTACAGAAGCGGCTCGGCGAACCCGGCCTGACGATTGTCGACGCGTCCTGGTATCTGCCGGCGCAAAAGCGTGACGCGCGCGCCGAGTACGACGTAGCGCATATTCCAGGTGCCCGCTTCCTCGACCAGGATGCGGTTTCGGACCCCGACGCGGCTCTGCCGCACACGCTGCCGTCGCCGCAGCATTTCGCGCAATATGTCGGCGCGATGGGTATTTCGGCCGATGACACGATTGTTGTCTATGACGGGCCAGGGTTCTTTTCTGCACCGCGCGCCTGGTGGTTGTTTCGCGTCATGGGCGTGTTCCAGGTCTATATACTCGACGGCGGCTTCGATCGTTGGAAAGCCGCCGGACGGCCGGTGACGGCGGAGCCGACGAAGATCGCGCCTTGCGTGTTTTATGCCAACTTCGATGCCGCCCGCGTCGCCAGCCTTGCCGACATGCGCCGGATCGTCGAGACGGGGGAGAGCCAGATCGCCGACGCGCGCTCGCCTGGCCGTTTTGCCGGCACCGAGCCGGAGCCGCGCCCCGGCATCCGCTCCGGCCATATGCCGGGCGCGCACAACGTGCCGTTTTCGGCGCTTTCGGAAAACGGCGAATTGTTGCCGAAGGACAGGCTGCGCAAAGTGATCGAAGGAGCCGGCATCGACCTGTCGAAGCCGGTCGTCACCTCCTGCGGGTCGGGCGTCACCGCGGCAGCCGTCACGCTAGCTTTGGAGACGCTTGGCCATGCCGACAACAGGCTTTATGACGGTTCATGGACCGAATGGGGCGGGCTTTCCGACACGCCTGTCGTGACGGGCAAGGACTGACGGTGATGGAAGACGGATCGCTGGAAGACATCGATGTCACCGTGACGTTTCTCGAAATGCATGTGCCGCCTGCCTATTCGCCGCCGCTGCCGTACAACCGCCAGATCGCGCTGCTCAAGACCAAAGACATTCCCCTGCATTTCTACCGCTATTTGATGGATCGGGTCGGCCGCAAATGGCACTGGGTCAATGTGTTGAGGCTGAGCGACGAGGAGCTTGCGGCGGGCATCCACCGCGAGGACCGCGACATCAGGGTGCTTTATCTGGATGGTGCGCCGGCGGGCTTCTTCGACCTCAAGCCGCATTTGCCGGAGGAAGTGGAACTCGCTTATTTCGGAATGATGGAGCACGCGACCGGGCAAGGCATCGGCCGCTGGTTCCTCGGTGCGGCAATCGCCGCGGCATGGTCGCACGGGCCAAGGCGGATAACCGTGCAGACCTGCACCCTCGATCACCCAGCAGCACTGCCGCTCTATCAAAAACTCGGCTTTACGCCAGTGGCGCAAAAAAAGGAGGTCGTACATCCGATGTCTTTTGCCGAGCGCGCGGCCAGCGTCATGCGGCCCTGATTTTCAGGCCCGTTCATCCGAGCTTCAGCTTGTCTTTGCAACGTCCCAGAGTCTCTGGATCAACACTCAAAGGTGAGCCCGACTTGAATGAGCTTGGCTCTTTCCATATCGCTATCGTCTAAAAACCGATGGGTGATGGAGGATCGCACGATGGCAATACGCGTGGTAATGGCCGGCGCGACCGGCTGGGTCGGCAAAGCGCTGGTTCCGGCGATCGGGGCGCAAGGCGACATGGCGCTGGCCGGGGCTGTATCACGCAGCGGCGCGGGGCAGGATTCCGGTCTGCTGGTTGGTATGCCGGCTAATGGTATTGCCGTTTCGGCCTCGCTGGCCGAGGCGCTGGAGGCGCCGTCGGACGTGCTGGTCGACTTCACCAAGCCGCATGTCGTGAAAGACCATGTGCTGCTCGCCATCGACAACGGGCGGCACACGGTGATCGGCACGTCGGGACTGGGAGCTGCCGACTATGCCGAGATCGACGCCGCGGCGCGCGCCAATGGCGTCGGCGTTGTTGCCGCTGGCAACTTTTCCATCACCGCCACGCTGATGAAGCGGTTTGCACTTATGGCGGCAAAATACGTGCCGGACGTCGAGGTCATCGATTATGCTAGTGCAAAGAAGCCCGACGCGCCCTCCGGAACCGCACGAGAGCTTGCTGAAGCGCTGGCCGACATCCGCAAGGCCTCAACGGCAAAGCCGGTCTCCGAGGTCTCCGGCGTGCCGGCCACACGCGGTGGTGCGGTCGGCGCAGGCGAGGGGGTGCAAGTGCACGCGCTTCGCCTGCCGTCCTACATCCTGTCCTGCGAGGCGCTGTTCGGTCTGCCAGACGAGCGGCTGACCATACGCCACGACGCCGGCTCGTCCGCGGCGCCTTACGTGGCGGGCACGCTGCTCGCCATCAGACGGGTACAGCAGATCAAAGGTCTGGTTCGTGGTCTCGAGGCGCTGATGGATTGATCCATTTCGGCAGGAATCGGGTGGGAAGCTCTGCCTTGCGAGCATAATTTCCGGTCGACGACACCGGAGATTTTGCCATGACGCTAAAATTCAAAGCCTTGCCAACCAATGCTGTCCGGGCACTTCAGCGCGGCGGGCCGGATGCTTATGGCTTGAAGCCAGAGCGGCAACTTTCGGATGGCGACGGCGTGCCTTGCCGTCATTGCTTGAAAAATATTGCTGTGGGAGAAGCCTATCTTGTTTTGGCCTATCGGCCTTTTCCGGAGCTGCAGCCTTATGCCGAAACGGGGCCGATCTTTCTGCATGCGAAAGAATGCGAACGCGCCGCCGAGGGGAAAATGCTTCCCGAAATGCTCGAAAGCAGCGATTACATTGTGCGCGGTTATGGCAAGGACGACCGCATCGTTTACGGCAGCGGCGGCGTCATTCCGACCGACGCAATTGCCGCACGGGCAGAGACGTTGTTCGAACGCGACGACATCGCTTACGTCCACATCCGCTCGGCGCGCAACAATTGCTATCAGTGCCGGATCGACCGCGCGTAACCGGACAGGCTGCACCGGCTTGGGGCTGTCGTACTCCCGTCGCATACAAGCGGTAGAAACACACTGTCGATCGATTTGCCGACCGCGGATGAACCGGCGGGAATTTTCGACAACCGAGGAAGCGGGGCTTTGGCTCCGCTTTTTTGTTGTCCGGTTATTCCGCGCGCCCGACACTTTTCAGTTTTTCGACAAACCCGTCGGACGAATCCGACGGGCACTGGAGAGGCAGATTCGGACAGCTCAGGCGGCGAGAACGGCCTTCGGCTCGACCAGGTCGTAACCGAGCGCTTCGGCCACTGCGCGATTCGTGATCTTGCCCTTGTGGACGTTCAGCCCGTTGCGCAGATGGTGGTCGTCTACCAGCGCCTTGAGGCCCTTGTCGGCGAGCTGCAGGCCATAATGCAGCGTCGCATTATTGAGCGCGTGGGCCGAGGTGACCGGCACCGCACCCGGCATGTTGGCGACGCAATAGTGGATGACGCCATCGACCTCATAGGTCGGCTCGGCATGGGTGGTGGCGTGCGAGGTCTCGAAGCAGCCGCCCTGGTCGATGGCGACGTCGACCAGCACGGCGCCTTTCTTCATGCCCGACAGCATTTCGCGCGTCACCAGCTTGGGCGCTGCTGCCCCCGGGATCAGCACGGCGCCGACGACGATGTCAGCCGAAAAACATTCTTCCTCCAGCGCCTCGACGGTCGAGTAGCGGGTGTGGACGCGGCCGCCAAAGATGTCGTCGAGCTGACGCAGGCGCGGGATCGAGCGGTCAATGATGGTGACGTCGGCGCCAAGGCCGGCGGCCATCCGTGCAGCATGCAGGCCGACGACGCCGCCGCCGAGCACAGTGACCTTGCCGGGGAGCACGCCGGGCACGCCGCCAAGTAGCACGCCGCGGCCACCATTGGCCTTTTGCAGCGCCGTTGCGCCCGCCTGGATCGACAGGCGGCCGGCGACTTCCGACATCGGTGCTAGCAGCGGCAGACCGCCGCGCTCGTCGGTGACCGTCTCGTAGGCTATCGCGGTCACGCCGGAGGCCAGCAGGCCCTTGGTCTGCTCCGGATCCGGGGCAAGATGCAGATAGGTATAGAGGATCTGGCCGTCGCGGAGCTGAACCCATTCGTTGGGCTGCGGCTCCTTGACCTTCACGATCATGTCAGACTTGGCAAAAACGTCGGCGGCCGTTTTGGCAATCGTGGCGCCGGCGGCGCGATACGCGTTGTCATCGGCGCCGATGCCGGCGCCGGCGCCGGTCTCGATCAGCACTTCATGGCCATGCGCGACATATTCACGGACCGAACCCGGTGTCAGGCCGACGCGGTATTCATGGTTCTTGATTTCCCGGGGGCAACCGACGCGCATCTTTTTCTCCTGATCCGGCCCTTTGGGGCTCGTTCCCTGTCTAGAGATAGTGAACCACGAATCGTTCGGTAAGTGTTTGCGAATGCGCTTGCCAGAGAGGCCACTGTTCGATAATCGTTGCGCAAAACATTAGAATTATCGCAGGAACCCGCAAAAATGCCGCTCGACAGGATTGATATCGCCATTCTCGAGACGCTGCAGAAAGACGGGCGGATACCCAACGCAGCGCTCGCCGAGAAGGTTGGCCTGTCGCAGTCGGCCTGTTCGCGGCGGCTGGACAATCTGGAGAAATCCGGAACCATCCGCGGCTATCACGCACGGCTGTCCAACGCTGCACTTGGGCACCAGATGACGGCGATCGTACATATATCGCTGTCCGGGCAATTCGAGAAGACGTTGTCGGATTTCGAGGCAGCGATAAAGCGCTGCCCGAACGTCCTGTCCTGCCATTTGATGTCGGGCGAATATGACTACATCCTGCGCATCGCGGCAAAGGATCTCGTCGACTACGAACGCATCCACAAGGAGTGGCTGTCGGCAATGCCGCATGTGACGAAGATCAATTCGTCTTTTGCCTTGCGCGAAATCGTCGATCGCACGGCCGTGGGAATGAAACCTGAACTCGCCTAGGCCCCGAACTCGCCTAGGTGTTGACTGCCTCGGTCACCACACGGTCCATCGGAATGTCGTGCGGCTGCGGGTAGATGGTGACGATGCGCTGCAGTTCGTAGCCGACGCCGACGACCAGCGGTTTGAAGGGCATCGCGGCAAGCGTGCGATCGAAGAAGCCGCCGCCATAACCCAGGCGAAACTGCCCGGGATCGATGCCGACGATCGGCGAAATGACGATGTCGGGCAACACCGGATCACCCTCGGCCGGTATCGGGATATTCCAGACGCCCTTCTCCAGCCGGTCTCCGTGGGTATAGGCGCGAAAGACAAGCGGCCGGTCTTTCTCGACAACGACGGGCAACGCCGTGCGCCCGCCCCGCGCGTTAACGGTTTCCATCCACGGGCGCAGGTCCGGCTCGCCGCGAAACGGCCAGTAGAGGCTGACCATGCGGCCGGCGATGTCGCCGATCACCGCGTCGAGCCCTTCGGCAATGCGCTGCGACATGGCTGCGCGCGTGTCGGCCGAAACGGCAAGGCGGGATACGATCAACCGCTCGCGCTCGGCCTTGCGCCAGCGCCTTACGTCGGTCCAGTCGGATAGCGGCGCTTGGAACTCCGGATCAAGCTCGTGCATAAAACAAGGCGGCGAGGCGTACTGCGCTGGGTCTTCATCTTCATTCCTAGCCATGCTTCACCTGCAATATACTGTTCCAACCAAGTCGTATCCGGGACGTAAGCTATATCCGGGAATGAGTCTGCAGCATGCGTATTCACGACATCAAGAGACGAGTCCCAGGCAGTTGCAGCGCGGGCATTGCTGCACTGCACAACGATACTTACATCAGCCTTGGCGAGAGGGATGAGTGAGATGAACATAGCCAACCATCACGTCGTCGTCGTAGGCGCCGGATTCGGCGGCCTCGAATTCACCCGCGCACTTACCGGCGCGCCGGTGCGCATCACCATGATCGATAGGCGCAATCATCACGTCTTTCAGCCGCTGCTCTACCAGGTGGCGACGACGGCGCTGGCAACCTCCGAAGTCGCCTGGCCGATCCGCCATCTCCTGCGCAAACGCAAGGACGTGACGACGCTGCTTGCCACCGTGACTGGCATCGACCGCACCGGCAAGCGCGTGCTGCTGCAGGATGGCGGCACGGTCGCCTACGACACGTTGCTGTTGGCCACCGGTGCGCGGCACGCCTATTTCGGCCATGACGAATGGGAGCCGTTCGCGCCGGGCCTGAAGACACTGGAGGACGCCACCACCATTCGACGGCGTATCCTTTTGGCTTTCGAGCAGGCCGAGCGGGAAACCGATCCCGCCCAGCGCCAGGCATTGCTGACGCTGGCGATCGTCGGCGGCGGGCCGACTGGCGTGGAATTGGCCGGCACCATTGCCGAACTGGCGCACGACACGCTGCGCGGCGAGTTCCGCAACATCGACACGCGGCAGACGCGTGTGGTGCTGATTGAGGCCGGCGACCGCGTTCTTGCCAATTTCGCGCCGGAACTCTCCGATTATGCAATGAAGGCGCTCGAACGGCTCGGCGTGACCGTCGAACTCGGCCGAGCGGTTACGCGCTGCGATGCTGAGGGTGTCGTCTTCGGCGACACACATTTGCCGGCCAGGACAATCCTGTGGGCGGCGGGCGTCGCCGCTTCGCCGGCCGCCGAATGGCTCGGCGCGGCAGCGGACCGCGCGGGCAGGGTGCTTGTCGAGCCCGACCTCACTGTACCGGGAAACCCGGAGATTTTCGTCATCGGTGACGCAGCGCACGTCCTGCGGCCGGATGGCCGGTTGGTGCCGGGCGTCGCGCCCGCAGCCAAGCAGCAGGGACGGCACGTCGCCGCGACGATCCAGGCCAGGCTCGCCGGCGACACAACGGTACGTCCGTTCCGCTACAGGCATGACGGCGATCTGGCGACGATCGGCAAGCGCGCCGCGGCCATCGATTTCGGCTGGATCAAGCTTACCGGCCGGCTTGCCTGGTGGCTATGGGGCTTGGCGCATATCTACTTCCTGATCGGCTTCCGTAACCGGCTTGCGGTTTCCCTGAGCTGGCTATGGATCTACTTCACCGGTCAGCGCAGCGCGCGGTTGATCACCCAAGGCGACGACGACAAGGGCTGATTGTTGCTGCCGGACATTTATCAGCGCGTCACCTCCTCTTGATGGAATCGGCTTCTGGACTCGGCTGGATTTCGGCGCGAAGCTTTGCTTCGGGCAAGACTTGTCACGTCGTGGAAGAAAGAGAAAACGAATGTCCCAATTGCGCCACCTCGTCTCACGCCGCGATTTCCTCGCCGGCGTTGCCGCCAGCGGAGCGCTGATCATGCTGCACCCGTTCTCCGCCCGGGCTCAAGCCAATCAGGCGCATCTGAGGATTATGGAGACGACCGACATCCACGTGAATGTGCTGCCTTACGACTACTACGCCGACAAAGCTAACGACACGATGGGGCTGTCGCGAACGGCATCGTTGATTGAAGCCGTGCGCAAGGAAGCTACCAACGCGATGCTGATCGATAATGGCGACCTTCTGCAAGGCAACCCGATGGGCGACTACATCGCCTACGAGAGGGGGATGAAGGATGGCGATCTGCATCCGGTCATGAAGGGCATGAACCTGCTCGGCTACGAATGCTCGACGCTCGGCAACCACGAGTTCAACTACGGCCTGTCGTTCATGGACAAGGTGCTGGCCGGTGCCAATTTCCCGTTTGTCTGCGCGAATTTGATCCGCGGCACGGAGCCCGCCGCGAACCCGCGCGACGACAAGCTTTATCTCAAGCCTTACGTCATCCTCGACAGGAAGATCAAAGACGGGTCGGGCGCCGAGCAGCCGATCAGGATCGGCATCATCGGCTTCGTGCCGCCGCAGATCATGGTCTGGGACCTGAAAAATCTCGAGGGCAGCGTCAAGACGCGCGACATCGTCGAGGCGGCCAAAGCGTGGGTGCCGCAAATGAAGGAAGAAGGCGCCGACATCGTCATTGCGCTCTCCCATTCCGGCATCGACGTGAAGCAAAGCGACATGATGGAGAATGCCTCCTTCTTCGTTGCCGGTGTCGAAGGTATCGATGCGGTGTTCATCGGCCACCAGCATCTGGTCTTCCCCGGCAAGAAGGACTTTCAGTCGCTGGACGCCGTCGATACGGCGAAAGGCACGTTGCAAGGCAAGCCCGCCGTCATGGCCGGCTTCTGGGGCTCGCACATGGGGCTGATCGATCTTTTGCTGGAGCGCGACGGATCGACGTGGAAAATCGTCTCGGCGACCTCTGAGGCCAGGCCGATCTTTGAGCGGGTCGACAAAACGAACAAGCCGACCGTCGCGGACGACCAGCGCATCATCGACGCGCTCAAACCGGACCACGAGGCGACGCTTGCCTATGTGCGCCGGCCGGTCGGCAAAACCTCGGCGCCGCTCTATTCCTATTTTGCGCTGGTCGCCGACGATCCATCGGTGCAGATCGTCAGCCAGGCGCAGACCTGGTACTTGAAGGACATCCTGAAGAACACAGAGTGGAAGGATATGCCGCTGTTGTCGGCGGCGGCACCGTTCAAGGCCGGCGGGCGCAACGGCGCCGACTATTACACCGACGTGGCGGTGGGCGATATCGCCATAAAGAACGTCGCCGACCTCTACCTCTATCCAAACACGGTGCGCGCCGTCGAAATCACCGGGGCAGAGGTGAAGGAATGGCTGGAAATGTCGGCCGGCATCTTCAACCGGATCGAACCGGGCAAAGCCGACCAGGCGCTCATCAACACCGACTTCCCATCCTATAATTTCGACGTGATCGACGGCGTCACCTACCGGATCGATCTGTCGCAGCCACCGAAATACGATCCGAAGGGCGGGCTGGTGAACGCCGGCTCGAACCGCATCATTGACTTGATGTTCGACGGCAAACCAATTGATCCCATGCGGAAATTCATCGTCGCAACCAACAACTACCGGGCCGGCGGCGGGGGCAATTTCCCGGAGATCAATGCCTCGAAGATCATCTACGAAGCGCCCGACACCAACCGCGACGTGATCGTGCGCTATATCGTCAGCAAAGGCACCATCAACCCGTCGGCGGACGCCAACTGGTCGTTTGCGCCACTACCGGGAACCAGCGTCGTATTCGAGACCGGCGCCAAGGCGAGAGAGTTTATTGCGCAAGTGAAGTCGCTGAAGATCGAGCCGGCGGGCGAGGGCGAAGCGGGCTTTGCAAAATACCGCATCACGCTTTGAGGCAAGGATTTGAGCGTCGGCTCGAAACTGTCTCAGCGTTAAGATACTGTCCCGATACGGCCAATCCGTTTGAGACAGGGGCCTCTTCAAGCAGGTGGTGCGAAACGCCGCTTGACGGCGGCATGACCAGATCCAGCGCGTCCGTCGAAATCCCACCGGAATAATCGTGTGGCAGTTGGTCGATCGAGGCGGGAAGCGGTCGTCGAAGCCGAGCGGGGTTATCTTTCCAAGGCGCCCTGCAGCGGTAGCGCCATTCTGGCCAGCAAGCATCGCAGCGGACAGACCAAAGGCCGTTAAAATTCGGGGAGGGTCCCAGCAGGGCCGGAATCACTATGGTTGCAAGCATCCATATACGCTAGTTTCAGCCATGCGTTATGTCATCATCATCACAACCGTCACCTTTTTCCTGATCTGGGACGGCATTTACAACCAAGGCCGCTACCTCGACAGGACCATCAGGGAGGTGACCCGCGTCGTGCACTATGTAACCAGTATGGTGTAGTTTCTCTTTTTCGCCACGGTTCGCCGACGCGACATCCTGCCGATTGACGGCACGCTCCCGCTGACACAAAAGAACGCCGGTCCAACGGTCCAGGAGGCTGGGTTGATCCGGCATATCGTTTTCTTCAGCGCGCGGCGTAAAGCGGACGTCGAGGCAGTGCGTACGGGTCTGCTGGCGCTCGGCGAGATACCCCACTCGCGCCATTTCGAGGTGATGCTCAACACCAAGGTCGACCCGCTCTCGCATGAAATCGATGTGGTCGTCTATGCCGAGTTCGAGGACGAGGCAGCGCTCGCCGCCTACAAGGCGCATCCGCTCTATGCAGAGACCACCAGCCGGGTAAAACCGCTGCGCGAATTGCGTTATTCGGCCGATATCGTGGCAAGTTGACGAGCCGCCGTCTCCTACGCGCTGATGTGGTCTTTCCGCTGAGGCGTCGGCCAAGCCCTTGAACCATTTTCAGGAATGAGGCACATCGCGCGGGACATGACCGAGAACACCCCCGCAAGGCCTCATCCGCTCGATCACCTGGTGCTGCCGACAGCGAGCCTCGATGTTGCGCGGGCGCGCTTGACCTCGCTCGGCTTTACCGTTGCGCCGACAGGTATCCACCCTTTCGGAACGGAAAACTGCTGTGTCTTCCTCACCGACGGCACCTATCTCGAGCCGCTCGCTGTCGCCGACAGACAGACTGTGGCAACGGCGATCGCGAACCGCAATGTCTTTGTCGGGCGTGATCTCACTTATCGCGAAAAAAACGGCGATGAAGGATTTTCTGCCGTGGCGCTGGGCACCGACAGCGCCGCCGCGGACCACGCGCGCTTCATCGAAGCCGAACTGTCGGCGGGAGACATGCTCAGTTTTTCGCGCGCCTTCGCTGATGCGACAGGAAAGAGCGACACCGCATCGTTCAAACTGGCCTTCGCGGCTACAGGCAAGACAACGGACGCTTTTCTCTTCGCCTGCGAGCGGATCAATGCGCCGAACGTCGACCGTACTGCGTTGCAGGCCCACGCCAATGGCGCAACCGGCATTGTCGAAATCGTGGCAGTCAGTGGCGAACCTTTCGAACAAGGCCATTTGATTTCGATCGTAGCCGGAATCGAGGCGCAGGGCGGCGGCACTGTCTATGAGTTGCCGAATGCCGTCGTGACCGTTCTGGATCCTGCAGCCTATTCGGCACGCTTTGGCATTCCTGCCGAGGCGCAATCTGAACTCCGCTTTGCTGGGATCGTCTTTTCGATTAGGCATGGCGATGCCGTCGCCAAGTTGCTTGCAGCCAATTCCGTCGAACACCACATGCGCGGCGGTGATACCATCGTGCCGCCGGCGCCAGGGCAGGGCGCAGCCTTCATTTTCCGGGAGATCGCATGAACAAGCTCAATCCCCTGATGCCGAACTCTTCCGTTGCGGTCGGCAAGGTCATTTTCGGCAACAGCGCGCCCCTGTCGCTGATCGCCGGTCCATGCCAGTTGGAATCGCGGCAGCACGCTTTCGACATGGCCGGTGCGCTAAAGGAACTGACCGAAAGGCTCGGCATTGGGCTCGTCTACAAGACCAGTTACGACAAGGCCAATCGCACCTCGCTTGGCGGCACGCGCGGTGCGGGACTTGAAGCGGCAATGCCGATCTTCGACGATTTGCGCAAGAATTTTTCGCTGCCGATCCTGACTGACGTCCATACCGAGGAACAATGCGCGATCGTCGCGCCGCATGTTGATATCCTGCAGATTCCTGCCTTCCTTAGCCGGCAGACCGATTTGCTGATTGCTGCGGCAAGAACCGGCAAGGTGGTCAATGTGAAGAAGGGGCAATTCCTCGCGCCGTGGGACATGAAGAACGTCGTCGCCAAGATCATCGGCTCCGGCAACGCCAATGTCTTGGTCACCGAGCGCGGCGCATCCTTTGGTTACAACACCCTGGTGTCCGACATGCGGGCGCTGCCGATCATGGCCGAGATCGGCGCGCCGGTGATTTTCGATGCCACCCATTCCGTGCAGCAGCCGGGTGGGCAGGGCGGTTCGTCTGGAGGTGACCGGCGCTTTGTCGAGACGCTGGCGCGCGCGGCCGTCGCGGTTGGCGTAGCCGGCGTCTTCATCGAGACGCACCAGGACCCCGACAACGCGCCTTCCGACGGTCCCAACATGGTGCCGCTGAAGGATCTTCCCGCATTGCTTGAACGGCTGATGGCGTTCGATCGCATCGCCAAAAGCGTGGGTTGAACCAGCAGTTGCGCCACAGCAGCGCGGCCAAGAAAACTTTGAAGAATTTCGAACCCGCCTGGAACCTTAGCCCGCGGCCCTCATTGTCAAAATCTAATGTCAACGACGACGAGGAGCACACCATGACGACCCAGACGGGACACACCGAAGCCATCGCCGCTTCGCGGGTTATCGGCACATCGGTCTACAATACGGAAGGCACTCATATCGGCGACATCGAGGACGTCATGCTCGACAAACTGTCGAACGGAATCATGTTTGCCGTGATCGGTTTTGGCGGATTTCTCGGCATCGGCGAGAAATACCACGCCATTCCGTGGGCAAGCCTAGACTATGATGAGAACAAGGGTGGCTATGTCGTGCCGTTCACCAAAGACCAGCTGATGGCCGCTCCTTCCTATTCGATCAACGAGCTGACCGGCGCCGACGGAGAGGCCGCGCGTGACGCCTCATACAACTACTACAAGGTCGAGCCTTACTGGCACTGACCTTACTGGCACTGACTAAGTCTCCTGGAATCAAAAAGGCCCCCGGAAATCGGGGGCCTTTCGATGTGGCGGGATGCTACTGCGCAATCTGCAGGGCCGGCAAAGGCGACGATCCCTGCGGGGGTTGCTGATTGTCGCACGACGTCAGGAACGCAGCCGCAATCAGGAACAAACTCACAATACCGCTCAACTGGGACATGGCGAAACTCCTCCTGTTTCGCCCCGCGCGACAACAGCCATAGACCAGAAACCGGCATGCGGCGCATGACAAATGATGACAGCGCTTCGTGCTTCGTGAATCCCAAGAGCGGCAATGGGCGCACGGGCAATATTTGCAAGTGCCCCGATTGCGTTTTGCAGCGCTTTGGCTAAGAGGTGCGCGACGCTTCAATCGATCAATCGGGGACATCGCAATGACGGCCATCATCGACATTGTCGGGCGTGAAATCCTGGACAGCCGCGGAAATCCGACCGTCGAGGTCGACGTCGTGCTCGAAGACGGCTCGATGGGTCGCGCCGCGGTGCCGTCCGGTGCCTCGACCGGCGCGCATGAGGCAGTCGAACTACGCGATGGCGGCCCCCGCTATCTCGGCAAGGGCGTGCTGACAGCGGTCGAGGCGGTGAACGGCGAGCTGTTCGAGGCGATCGGCGGCATGGAGGCGGAGAATCAGATCCATATCGACCAGACCATGATCGATCTCGATGGTACGGCCAACAAGAGCCGGCTCGGCGCCAATGCCATCCTCGGCGTGTCGCTGGCGGTGGCCAAGGCCGCGGCCGAAGCGGCCGACCTGCCGCTGTACCGTTATGTCGGCGGTACCAAAGCTCATGTGCTGCCGGTGCCTATGATGAACATCATCAATGGCGGCGCGCATGCCGACAACCCGATCGATTTCCAGGAATTCATGATCCTGCCGATCGGCGCGCCGACGCTGCGCGACGGCGTGCGCTGGGGCTCGGAGATCTTTCATACGCTGCGAAAGAAGTTGAAGGACGCCGGCCACAACACCAATGTCGGCGACGAGGGCGGCTTTGCCCCCAACCTGAAGAGCGCGCCGGCCGCGCTCGACTTCATCATGGAATCGATCGAGCAGGCTGGCTTCAAGCCCGGCGAGGAGGTTGCGCTAGGCCTCGACTGCGCGGCGACCGAATTCTTCAAGGATGGCAACTACGTCTATGAAGGCGAGAGGAAGACCCGCGACCCGAAGGCGCAGGCCAGATATCTGGCCAAACTCGCTGCCGACTACCCGATCATCACCATTGAGGACGGCTTGGCCGAGGATGACTGGGACGGCTGGAAAATGCTGACCGATCTCATCGGCAAGCAAACGCAGTTGGTTGGCGACGATCTGTTCGTCACCAACACGGCGCGGTTGCGCGACGGCATCCGCATGGGTGTCGCCAATTCGATCCTGGTCAAGGTCAACCAGATCGGCTCGCTTACCGAAACGCTCGACGCCGTCGAGACCGCGCACAAGGCCGGCTATACCGCGGTGATGTCGCACCGCTCGGGCGAGACCGAGGATTCGACCATCGCCGACCTCGCCGTTGCCACCAATTGCGGGCAGATCAAGACGGGCTCGCTGTCACGCTCGGATCGCATGGCCAAGTACAACCAGCTCATCCGCATCGAGGAGGAGCTCGGCAAGCAGGCGCGATATGCCGGCAAGTCCATCGTGAAAAGCTGATTTCCGAGAGAAAATCCGCGGCGGCGAGGGCGGGGACATTCCCGCCCTTTTTTGCTTCCTGGCTCTGAATCCAACAGTCTGTAACCGTCCATTAAGCACAATCGGGCGACAAAGGCGGCGCAGAGGATTCGGACCATGTGGACACGCCAGCACAAGCAAAGAAACACCGGCCGGCTTATCATCCCCTCGCTCTGCGTGGTGTTCCTGACCTATTTCGGCTTCCATGCCTATCATGGCGAGTTCGGCATCTATTCCAAGTATCGGCTCGAAGCCGAGACTGTCGAATTGCAGGGCAGGCTCGATGCCGTCAAGGCACGCCGGATCGACCTGGAGCGCCGCGTCCAGCTGATGCATGAGGGCACGCTCGAGAAGGACATGCTGGACGAGCAGGCGCGCAAGGCGCTTAATCTGTCCCATGCCGACGAGATCACCATCATGCTGCCGGCCGCAAGATAACTGGATTTCCGTTAATCGGCGATATTTGCAATGATTTTAATCGCTTAGATGCATGACAGCCATGCGTTTTCGGCATGGCGAAAGCCTTCCCTGCATGTTAGCCTGCCTCAAATCGGTGGGAGACTGATCTCCCTCGCTGTCCGCCAAGAGACGCCAACAGGGAGTGATGCATGGCCACCGCCGCCAGAAAAGCGCCTGCCAAATCCAAATCCGACGGCAAAACGCCGGGCCTTTCCACCCCAAAGCCTGTTGAATTCACCAAAGACCAGGAGCTTGCCGCCTACCGGCACATGCTGCTCATCCGCCGCTTCGAGGAAAAGGCCGGCCAGCTTTACGGCATGGGCTTCATCGGCGGTTTCTGCCATCTCTACATCGGCCAGGAAGCGGTCGTTACCGGCATGAAGATGGCGCTGATCGATGGCGACCAGATGATCACCGCCTATCGCGATCATGGCCATATGCTGGCCATGGAGTTGTCGCCGCGCGGCGTCATGGCCGAACTGACCGGGCGCCGTAGCGGCCTGTCCAGAGGCAAGGGCGGCTCCATGCACATGTTCTCCAAGGAGAAGCATTTTTACGGCGGCCACGGCATCGTCGGCGCGCAAGTGTCGCTCGGCACCGGCATTGCCTTCGCCAACCGCTATCGCGGCAACAACAATATGACGCTGACCTATTTCGGCGATGGCGCCGCGAATCAGGGCCAGGTCTACGAAAGCTTCAATATGGCCTCGCTGTGGAAGCTTCCGGTGGTCTATATCATCGAGAACAACCGCTATGCCATGGGCACCTCGGTCTCGCGCTCGTCGGCCGAGACGGATTTTTCGCATCGCGGCGCCTCCTTCAAGATTCCAGGCATCCAGGTCGACGGCATGGATGTGCGCGCCGTCAAGGCCGCCGGCGACCTCGCCGGCGAATGGTGCCGCGCCGGCAACGGGCCGCTCATTCTCGAAATGCAGACCTACCGCTACCGCGGCCATTCGATGTCGGATCCGGCAAAATATCGCTCCAAGGAGGAAGTGCAGAAAATGCGCTCCGAACGTGACCCGATCGAACAGGTCAAGGCACGCTTGCTCGACAAGAAATGGGCAAGCGAGGACGAGCTCAAGGCCATCGACAAGGAAGTCCGCGACGTTGTCGCCGACGCTGCAGAATTTGCCCAGAACGACGCGGAGCCGGATCCGTCCGAGCTCTGGACCGATATCGTACTTTAACGAGAGGGCAAGGACATGCCGATCGAAATTCTCATGCCCGCCCTCTCGCCGACCATGGAAGAGGGTAATGTTTCCAAGTGGTTGAAGAAAGAAGGCGACAAAGTCGCAGCCGGTGACGCCATTGCCGAGATCGAAACCGACAAGGCAACGATGGAAGTCGAAGCCGTCGATGAAGGCACACTTGCCAAGATCGTGGTTCCTGCCGGCACCGAAGGCGTCAAGGTCAACACGCTGATCGCTGTGCTGGCCCTCGATGGCGAAGACATCGACGAGGCGGGCGAAGGCATTGGCGAGGAGGCTGTCGAGTCGCAAGCGGCAGCGCCCGCGGCTGCTCCGGCCCCCGCGGCTGCTCCGGCCAAGAGCGAAGCGGTAACACCTGTTGCCGCCGCGCCCAGGCTGGAAATTGCCGCCGATCCGGACATCCCGGCCGGCACCGAAATGGTCTCGACCACGGTGCGTGAAGCCTTGCGCGATGCAATGGCTGAGGAAATGCGCCGCGACGGCGACGTCTTTGTCATGGGCGAGGAAGTCGCCGAGTACCAGGGCGCCTACAAGATCACACAGGGCCTGTTGCAGGAATTCGGTCCGAGACGCGTGGTCGACACGCCGATCACCGAGCACGGCTTTGCCGGCGTTGGTGTTGGCGCGGCGATGGCCGGCCTGAAGCCGATCGTCGAATTCATGACCTTCAACTTCGCCATGCAGGCGATCGACCAGATCATCAATTCAGCCGCCAAGACGCTCTACATGTCCGGCGGCCAGATGGGCGCCCCGATCGTCTTTCGCGGCCCGAACGGCGCTGCTGCCCGCGTCGCCGCGCAGCATTCGCAGTGCTATGCCGCCTGGTACAGCCATATTCCTGGATTGAAGGTGGTGATGCCTTATACCGCCGCCGACGCCAAGGGTCTGCTCAAGGCGGCGATCCGCGACCCGAACCCGGTCATCTTCCTCGAGAACGAAATCCTTTACGGCCACTCCTTCGACGTGCCGAAGATGGACGATTTCGTGCTGCCGATCGGCAAGGCGCGCATTCACAAATCCGGCAAGGACGTGACCATCGTCTCGTTCGGCATCGGCATGACCTACGCGCTCAAGGCGGAGGCGGAGTTGCGCGGCATGGGCATCGATGCCGAGATCATCGACTTGCGCACCATCCGCCCGCTCGACTTCGACACCATCGTCGCCTCGGTCAAAAAGACCAATCGCCTCGTGGTGGTCGAGGAAGGCTTTCCGCAGAACTCGGTCGGCGACCATATCGCCAATCAGGTCTCGCAGCGCGCCTTCGATTTCCTCGATGCACCGGTCATTACAATTGCCGGCAAGGACGTGCCGATGCCCTATGCGGCGAACCTCGAAAAGCTGGCGCTGCCCAATGTCGGCGAGGTCGTCGAGGCGGTCAAAGCCGTCACGTATCGCTGAGCAGGGCGGGAGGACAAAATGCCGATCAACATCACCATGCCGGCGCTGTCGCCCACAATGGAAGAGGGCAATCTTTCCAAGTGGCTGGTCAAGGAAGGCGATAAAGTTTCGCCCGGCGACGTGATTGCCGAGATCGAGACCGACAAGGCGACGATGGAAGTCGAAGCCGTCGACGAGGGCACGGTCGCCAAGCTGGTGGTTCCGGCCGGCACAGAAGGCGTCAAGGTCAATGCGCTGATCGCGGTGCTGGCTGCCGAGGGCGAGGATGCTGCTTCTGCCGCCAAAAGCGGTGATGGCGCTGCGCCGGCCAAGGCTGAGGCTCCGAAAGCGGAAGCCCCCAAAGCTGAAACATCAAAGCCCGAAGCGTCGAAGCAGGAGCCTGCCGCACCTGCGCCTAAGGCGGAAGCGGTGCCGGTCGCCAACGGCCACGCAAGCGGTGAGCGCATCTTCGCCTCGCCGCTGGCCCGGCGCATTGCCAGGGAAGCCGGCGTCGATGTCGCGGCGCTGACAGGCTCCGGCCCCCGCGGCCGCGTAGTAAAGGCCGATGTCGATGCCGCAATTTCCAGTGGCGGCGCCAAGGCGACACCAGCCGCAAAAGCGGCGCCCGCCGGCGCTCCGGCACCTGCGGCCGCAGCACCCAAGGCGATGTCGGACGAGCAGGTGCTCAAACTGTTTGCCGAAGGCTCCTACGAGCTGATCCCGCACGACAATATGCGCAAGACCATTGCGAGGCGGCTGGTCGAAGCCAAGACCACCATCCCGCATTTCTATCTGACGCTCGACTGCGAGCTCGACGCACTTCTGGCCCTGCGCACGCAGATCAATGCGGCCGCGCCGGTGAAGAAGACCGAGAAGGGCGAAACGCCGGCCTACAAGCTGTCGGTCAACGACATGGTCATCAAGGCTCTTGCCATGGCGCTGATGGCGGTTCCGGATGCCAATGCGTCGTGGACAGAAAACGCCATGATCAAACACAAGCACGCCGATGTCGGCGTTGCCGTATCGATCCCCGGCGGCCTGATCACCCCGATCATCCGGCGTGCTGACGAAAAGACGATGTCCGTCATCTCCAACGAGATGAAGGATCTTGCCGGCCGCGCCCGCAGCCGCAAGCTGAAGCCGGAAGAATATCAGGGCGGCACCACGGCGGTGTCCAATCTCGGCATGTTCGGCATCAAGGATTTTTCTGCCGTCATCAACCCGCCGCATGCGACGATCCTTGCGGTCGGCGCCGGCGAGCAACGCGCAGTGGTCAAGAACGGCGAGATCAAGATCGCCACAATCATGTCGGTGACGCTGTCGACCGATCACCGCGCCGTCGACGGTGCGCTCGGCGCCGAGCTGCTCGTCGCCTTCAAGCGTATGATCGAAAATCCAATGGGCATGCTGGTTTAAGAGAAGGGAAACAGGGCGGTGCGGAAATTCTTCACCAGCCTTTTTGCCTTCTTTCTTTCCGGTTTGGCCGGCGGATTGGTGGTGCAGTGGCTCGCCGTCGCCACCAAGGCCGACGTGGAGTACATCCTTGTATTCATGATCTCGGCTCTCGTCACCATCTTCGCGACGCTCGCATTCTTCATCGCACAATTCATGTCGGACCCACGACGGGCAACAAAACTGACCGCGACCATAGGGGTAGCATCTTTTGTGCTCGTTGGAGTTTCCCTGATCGGCTGGACTTTCTCCCAGCCGCCGGGCAAGCGCGAGTGGTCGGGCGATCTTCCTATCGTCGCCGGTCTCGTCCTGCCAGGCATCGCTACGGTGCTGGTCCAGTGGCTTTTCGTGCGCTGGCGATTGGCGCGCTCGCAACCAGGTTTCGGCGGGGCAGGCACATGAAGACGGTCCTCTGCTACGGCGATTCGCTTACCTGGGGCTATGACGCGGCAAACCTCGGCCGGCATCCGCTGGAAGATCGCTGGCCGAGCGTGCTGCAGGCGGCATTGGGCAGCGGCGTCGAGGTCATCGCCGAAGGCCTGAATGGCCGAACCACCGCCTTTGACGATCACTTGGCCGGAGCGGACCGCAATGGCGCAAGGCTGTTGCCAACAATCCTGACGACGCATGCGCCGATCGACTTGATCGTCATCATGCTCGGCGCCAACGATATGAAGCCGTGGATTCACGGTAATCCGGTCGCGGCCAAACAAGGTATGCAACGCCTGATCGATATCGTGCGCGGTCATGATTACCCGTTCGATTGGCCGGCGCCGCAGATCCTGATCGTCGCGCCGCCCGTAGTCAGCCGCACGGAAAACGCCGAGTTCAAGGAAATGTTCGCCGGCGGCGATGACGCGTCAAAGCGGCTGGCGCCGCAATATTCCGCCCTTGCCGACGAGGCCGGCTGCGGCTTCTTCGATGCCGGCACCGTGGCCAAAACCACGCCGCTCGACGGCGTCCACCTGGACGCGGAAAACACGCGGAACGTCGGGCAAGCGCTGGCGCCGCTCGTGCGCCTCATGTTGGAATTGTGAAGGAGAAAGCCGTGGCTGAGAACTACGACGTCATCATCATCGGCTCCGGCCCCGGCGGCTATGTCACTGCAGTGCGTTCGGCCCAGCTTGGCTTCAAGACGGCGATCGTCGAGCGCGAGCACTTGGGCGGCATCTGCCTCAACTGGGGCTGCATTCCGACCAAAGCGCTGCTGCGCTCCGCCGAGATCATGCACTATTCGGATCATCTGAAGGACTACGGCCTGAAGATCGATGGCAAGGTCGGCGTCGACACAGCCGCCGTCGTCGATCGCTCGCGAAAGGTCTCGCTGCGGCTCAACGGCGGCGTCGGCTTCCTGATGAAGAAGAACAAGGTCGACGTCATCTGGGGCGAAGCCAAGCTGACCAAACCTGGCGAGATCGTCGTGTCGAAATCGTCAAAGAAGCCGATGGAGCCGCAGCCGCCGGCGCCCAAGGGCGTCAAGGGCGAGGGCACCTATAGCGCCAAGCACATCATCCTGGCGACCGGCGCCAGGCCGCGCGCGCTGCCCGGCATCGAGCCTGACGGCAAGTTGATCTGGACCTATTTCGAGGCGATGGTGCCGAAAGAGATGCCGAAATCGCTGCTGGTGATGGGCTCGGGCGCCATCGGCATCGAGTTCGCCTCGTTCTACCGCACCATGGGCGCCGAGGTGACGGTGGTCGAACTGCTGCCGGCTGTGATGCCGGTCGAGGACGCCGAGGTCTCGAAATTCGCGCAGAAGCAGTTCGAGAAGCAGGGCATGAAGATCATCTTAGAAGCCAAGGTGACCAAGGTCGAGAAGGGCACTAACTCGGTCACCGCGCATGTCGAGATGAAGGACGGCAAGGTCGAGAAGATCACCGCCGACCGCATGATCTCGGCCGTCGGCGTACAGGGCAACATCGAGAATCTCGGCCTCGAGGCGCTCGGCGTGAAGACCGAACGCGGCTGCGTCGTCGTCGACGGCTACGGCAAGACCAACGTGCCCGGCATCTATGCCATCGGCGATGTCGCCGGACCGCCGATGCTCGCCCACAAGGCCGAGCATGAGGGCGTGGTGTGCGTGGAAAAGATCGCCAATTTCCCCGGCGTGCATGCCATTGACAAGCTGAAGATCCCGGGCTGCACCTATTGCAATCCGCAAGTCGCCTCGGTCGGACTGACGGAAGCCAAAGCGAACGCCGATGGCAAGGACATCCGCGTCGGCCGCTTCCAGTTCGCCGCAAACGGCAAGGCGATTGCGCTCGGCGAGGACCAAGGCTTCGTCAAGACCATTTTCGACAAGAAGACCGGCCAGTTGCTGGGTGCCCACATGGTCGGCGCAGAAGTAACCGAACTGATCCAGGGCTTCGTCGTGGCGATGAATCTGGAGACCACCGAGGAAGAGCTGATGCACACGATCTTCCCGCACCCGACGCTGTCGGAGATGATGAAGGAGAGTGTACTCGACGCCTATGGCCGCGCACTGAATGCATGATAAATTAGTTGGGCGAGTCTCACACGGAAGACACAAAGGAACTCGACGGCAGAGCAATTCGTTTCGCAGGCATCATCCATCATACAAGGAGAGGGCATATGGAAATGAACGGCGTGGGCTGGGTTGCAGCCATCATCATCGGCGGCCTGGCGGGATGGCTCGCCGAGATGGTCATGAAGAGCAATACCGGCATCCTCATGAACATCGTTCTCGGCATTGTCGGCGCAATCGTGTTGAATGCCATCTTGCAGGCCCTGAACATCGGCATCTTCGGCGTCGGCTGGATCGCCTATCTGATCACCGGCTTCATCGGTGCCTGCATTCTGATTGCGGTCGGACGACTGGTACGCCGCTAACCTCTGTCGGCACTTGCTATGCGAAAAAGGCCACCGCGGCATGCGTGATCGCGGCCTTTTTCTTTTCGCCGAAAAGTCCTAGATGACGTGGGTAGAGCGAGCGCTGGACAAGCGCTTGCCAATGAGCCGGGTTTCACATGGTCACCGTCCTCGACACGATTGCCAATGCGCCGCGCCTGCGGCATCCCGAAAAGGCGCACAAGCCGGATCAGGACGTACTGCGCAAGCCTGACTGGATCCGCGTCAAGGCGCCGATGTCGAAAGGCTATGCCGAGACGCGCGAAATCGTGAAGTCTCACAAACTGGTGACGGTTTGCGAAGAGGCGGGCTGCCCCAATATCGGCGAGTGCTGGGAGAAGAAGCACGCCACCTTCATGATCATGGGCGACATCTGCACGCGGGCCTGCGCCTTTTGCAATGTCGCCACCGGCATCCCGACCGCACTCGATCCCGACGAGCCGGCGCGTGTCGCGCATGCGGTCAAGCAAATGGGCTTGAGCCATGTCGTCATCACCTCCGTCGATCGCGACGATCTCGCCGATGGCGGGGCCCAGCATTTTGCCGATGTCATCCGTGCGATCAGGGCAGCAACCCCGTCGACGACGATCGAAATCCTGACGCCCGATTTCCTGCGCAAGGACGGTGCGCTGGAGATCGTCGTGGCGGCCAAGCCGGATGTTTTCAACCATAATCTCGAGACCGTGCCGTCTAACTATCTGACGGTTCGGCCGGGCGCGCGCTATTTCCACTCCATCAGGCTCTTGCAGCGGGTCAAGGAACTCGACCCCTCGATCTTCACCAAGTCCGGCATCATGGTCGGCCTTGGCGAGGAGCGGAACGAAATCCTGCAGCTGATGGACGATTTGCGTTCGGCCAATGTCGACTTCATGACCATCGGCCAATATCTGCAGCCGTCGAAGAAGCACCATCCGGTGATCCGCTTCGTCACGCCGGAGGAATTCAAGTCCTTTGAGACGATCGGCAGGACCAAGGGCTTCCTGCTGGTGGCGTCGAGCCCGCTGACGCGCTCGTCGCACCACGCCGGGGACGACTTTGCCAGGTTGCGCGCGGCGCGCGAAGCGTTTCTCAGGAAGTCCGCCTAACCCACTGGTTTCATGCCACAATTCGAAGCCCATCGCCGCGTTGCGCATACGCCGGAACAGATGTTCGCTCTGGTTGCCGATATCGAATCCTATCCGCAATTCCTGCCGCTTTGCGAGGCACTTACGGTTCGTTCGCGCAAGGAACGCAACGGACGCACCCTGCTCATCGCGGACATGAGCATCGGCTACAAGGCGATCCGCGAGACTTTCACCACGCAGGTGCTGCTGAAGCCTGACGAGAACGCCATCGACGTCAAATATATCGACGGCCCGTTCAAATATCTCAGCAATGTCTGGCGCTTCGACCCGGCGGACGGCGGCGGTTGCAACGTCTGTTTCTTTATCGACTATGAGTTCAAGAGCCGCATTCTGGGTGCGCTCATGGGAACCATGTTCGACCGCGCCTTCCGCATGTTCTCCGAGGCGTTCGAGAAACGTGCCGAAATCATCTACGGCGCGCCATCGGCAGCCTGATCCGCGGCGAGCGCGCGTAGACCCAGTTCAAGCGCATGTCGGACCGTCTCCCGGCGGATGAAATCACGGCCCTTGTCGGCGAACAGCTGGCATTCGCTGACTACCGGCCGGCCAGCCACGGCAACGCCGAACCAGACCAGGCCGACAGGTTTTTCCGCAGAGCCGCCGTCCGGACCGGCGATGCCGGTCACCGCCAGGGCGAGCCCGGCCGGCGAATGCGTCAAGGCTCCGGCCGCCATCTCCACCGCAGTCTCGCGCGAGACCGCGCCGTGCGCCTCGAGCGTAGCGGCCGAGACGCCGAGCATCTCGGTCTTGGCCCGGTTGGAATAGGTGATGAAGCCGCGATCGACCACCGCGGAAGAGCCGGCGATGTCGGTCAGCGCGGCGATGATCATGCCGCCGGTGCAGCTCTCCGCCGTCGCCAGCATCATGCCGCGCTGCTGGCAGGCCTTAAGCAGGACATCTGCGAGACCGCTATTGCTCATTCAGGGACATCCCCTGGAAACACAACGCTGGCAGTCGCGATGGCCGCTATGCCTTCCTCACGGCCGACGAAGCCGAGCTTCTCATTGGTTGTCGCCTTGATCGAGATGCGATCGCGCGAAATTCGCAGCATTGCCGAAAGCGCTTCGGTCATGGCCTCGCGATGTGGGCCGACGCGCGGCGCCTCGCAGATCAGGGTGATGTCGGCGTTGGCAATGCGCCCGCCGCCCTCGCGCACCAGCTTCACCGCGTGTTCGACGAAGATGCGTGAAGCGGCCCCTTTCCACTGCGGGTCGGAGGGCGGGAAATGCGTGCCGATGTCACCGGCGCCGCAGGTGGCCAGCAGGGCGTCGGTCAAGGCGTGGAGACCGACATCGGCATCCGAATGGCCGGACAATTTCTTGCCGTGCGGAATAGCTACACCGCACAGGGTGACATGGTCGCCGGGCTCGAAGGCATGGACGTCATAGCCATTGCCGGTTCGGATGTCCGGAAAACGTGCCCCCCCGGAAAGCCGCTGATCCGCCATCGCAATATCCCTTGCCCAGGTCAGTTTGACATTGTCCGGCGAGCCGGGAACGATCTTCACCGGAATATGCGCCCATTCGGCGATTGCCGCATCGTCCGTGAAATCCGCTTTGCCCAGATGATGAGCCTTTTCGTGCGCAGCCAGGATCGGCCAGAACGGAAAGCCTTGCGGTGTCTGTGCGGCATGAAGCCCGGCCCTGGACACGGTTTCGCCGATCATGCCTTCGGCCGTTTCGCGCTTGAGCGTATCGGCAACGGGCAAGGCAGGCAGTGCTCCCTGGCGTTCGCCAATGGCGGCGATCGTGCGGTCTATCAGTTCCGCGTCGACAAACGGCCGAGCCGCATCATGGATCAGCACCCGGCCCGGCGCATGGCTTCTTAACGCCAGCAGTCCAAGCCGGACGGACTCCTGCCGTGACGTACCGCCGGTCACCGCGACGACACGGTCGGCGTTCGCACCCGCCGCACGGCGAAAAAGCGCGCCGTCGTCGGCATGGATAGCAACGACGACAGGTCCAATCTTCGGATGCATCAGAAAGGCGCCGAGCGTGCGTGCGATAACGGCGCCGCCGCCAATTTGCTGGTACTGCTTCGGCCCCTTGGCCTGTCCGGCGCGCGCGCCGCGGCCGGCGGCAACGATGACCACCGCGACCTTGTCGTCCGCAGCTTGCTTTTCGCTCACATCTCTCATGCCGAGACGCTTAGCGCATGATCCCGAAAAGTGGTATCGCTTTTGGAAGACCCAGGATTGATGCGGTGCGGCGATCCGTATTTTTCCCAAATGCGCCTTAATATCACGACATTGCGCGTTGCACATTGCCGTCGTTCTGGCTAGAGAATGTGCAGCAACCGAAGGTGCTTGGTTTTTGTGCATGCCTGATGTGACCAAATTGGCTTCGCCGCTGGATGTGGGTGGCGTGAGAATCCACAACCGCGTGTTTCTCGCGCCGATGTCGGGCATCACCGACGAACCGTTCCGGCAGCGCGCCCATGCGCATGGCGCCGGGCTGGTTGTTTCGGAAATGGTGGCGAGCGGGGAGCTTGCAAAGGGCAGGGCTGGCTCGGGCCTGCGCATCCGTCATTCCGGGCTGCCTGTCCACATGGTCCAGCTTGCCGGCCGTGAGGCGGTGCACATGGCCGAGGGCGCGCGAATCGCAGCCGGCGAAGGCGCCGACATCATCGACATCAATATGGGCTGTCCGGCCAAGAAGGTGACGGGCGGCTATGCCGGTTCGGCACTGATGCGAGACCTCGACCACGCGCTGTCGCTGATCGAAGCGGTACTCGGCGCGGTCGACGTGCCGGTCACGGTCAAGATGCGGCTCGGCTGGGACGAAGGCGCGCTCAACGCGCCGATGCTGGCGCGACGCGCTGAGCAGGCCGGGGTGATGATGGTGACGGTGCACGGCCGCACGCGTTGCCAGTTCTATCAGGGCACGGCCGACTGGCGTGCCATTGCACGCGTCAAGCAGGCCGTCTCGATCCCTGTGGTTGCCAATGGCGATGTCGGCTCGCTGGCAGAGGCTGCGTCGATCCTTGACCAGTCCGGCGCCGACGCGGTGATGATCGGCCGTGCGCACTATGGCGCGCCGTGGACCGCCGGCAGCATTGTAGCGGCCGCGCTGGCCGAGCCAGTATCCGGCATGCCGGAAAGCCCGCAAACGCTGTCCGACTACGTCATTGCCCATTACGAAGACATGCTGACGCTCTATGGCGTGGAAAGCGGATTGCGCCAGGCGCGCAAGCATCTCGGCTGGTATCTCGACCGCCACGCCGCCACAAGCGACGACCGGCGCAAGGCCATACTCACGTCTTTCGAGCCTGGGCGCGTCATTTCCTTGCTGCGCGACGTATTTTCAAGCGCTCCCGAAGCGGCGAACCTGCGGAGTGCGGCATGAACGCCACCGTCACACAGAGCACGGATATGGCGGACGCCGCGCATATTGTGCTCAACACCATTCGCCGGCCGGTGATCATGGTCGATCCGCAAGGCTTCATCACCTTCGCCAATGCCGATGCCGAGGATTTTTTCCGTTCGAGCGCCACGATGCTCGCGCGCAATACGCTGCACAAGCTCATTCCTTTCGGCAGTCCGCTGCTGACGCTTGTCGACCAGGTGCGCGAGCGCCGGGCGCCAGTCAACGAATACCGGGTGGACGTGTCGTCGCCGCGGCTCGGCATCGAGAAGGTGGTCGATCTCTACGTCGCGCCTGTGACGGAATTTCCAGGCTCCGTCGTGGTAATGTTCCAGGAACGCTCAATGGCCGACAAGATCGACCGGCAGATGACGCATCGCGGTGCGGCGCGCTCGGTCACCGGCCTTGCCGCGATGCTTGCCCATGAGATCAAGAACCCGCTGTCGGGCATTCGTGGTGCCGCGCAGCTGCTTGAACTGTCGGCGTCCGACGAGGATCGCGCACTGACCAGGCTGATCACCGACGAGACCGACCGCATTGTCTCGCTGGTCGACCGCATGGAGGTGTTTTCGGACGAGCGGCCGATCGACCGCTACCCTGTCAACATCCATGTCGTGCTCGACCATGTCAAGGCAATCGCCAAGAACGGTTTTGCCAAGCGGATCAAGATATTGGAGGATTATGATCCATCGTTGCCTCCGGTTTTTGCCAATCGCGACCAGCTCATCCAGGTGTTTCTCAATCTGGTAAAAAATGCCGCCGAGGCGATCGGCAGTGATCCGCAGGGCGAGATCATGCTGTCGACCGCCTTCCGCCCAGGCATCCGTGTTTCCGTGCCCGGAACGCAGGACCGCGTGTCGCTGCCATTGGAATTCTGCGTGCGTGACAACGGTTCGGGTGTTTCCGAGGATATCCTGCCGATCCTGTTCGATCCCTTCATCACCACTAAGCCGAACGGCTCCGGTCTCGGTCTGGCGCTGGTCGCAAAGATCGTCGGCGAGCATGGCGGCATCATTGAATGCGAATCGACCCCGCGCGGCACCACTTTCCGCATCCTGATGCCGGCGTGGAAAGAAACCCAGTTTGGCACCGACGACGACGGTGAAGGAGACCGCAAATGACCGTTCGCGGCAATATTCTCGTCGCCGACGACGATGCGGCCATCCGCACAGTCCTCAACCAGGCGCTTTCGCGCGTCGGCCACGACGTGCGTGTCACCTCCAACGCTTCGACGCTGTGGCGCTGGGTTGCGGCGGGCGAGGGCGATCTGGTTATCACCGACGTTGTCATGCCTGACGAGAACGCCTTCGACATGCTGCCGCGCATCAAGAAGGCGCGACCGGAACTGCCGGTCATCGTCATGAGTGCGCAGAACACGTTCATGACCGCGATCCGGGCCTCCGAAACCGGAGCCTATGAATATCTGCCGAAACCGTTCGACCTGACGGAGTTGCTCAACATCGTCAACCGCGCGCTTTCCGAACCGCGGCGGCCCAAGATCGATACGCGTGCCGACGAGCCGCCTGAAACGATGCCGCTGGTCGGCCGCTCGGCGGCCATGCAGGACATCTACCGCATGCTGGCGCGCATGATGCAGACCGACCTGACGGTCATGATCAGCGGAGAGTCGGGTACCGGCAAAGAGCTGGTGGCGCGCGCGCTGCATGAATACGGCCGCCGCCGAGGCGGTCCCTTCGTCGCCATCAACATGGCGGCGATCCCGCGCGACCTGATCGAATCGGAGTTGTTCGGGCACGAGAAGGGCGCCTTTACCGGCGCGCAGAACCGCTCCACCGGCCGTTTCGAGCAGGCCGAAGGCGGCACGCTCTTCCTCGACGAGATCGGCGACATGCCGATGGAAGCGCAGACGCGGCTGCTGCGTGTGTTGCAGCAGGGCGAATACACCACGGTCGGCGGCCGCACGCCGATCAAGACCGACGTGCGCATCGTCGCTGCCACCAACAAGGACCTGCGCACACTGATCAATCAGGGGCTTTTCCGCGAGGACCTGTTCTACCGCTTGAACGTTGTGCCGCTCAGGCTGCCGGCGCTGCGCGAGCGGTCGGAGGACATTCCGGACCTCGTCCGCCACTTCTTCAAGCTCGGCGCCAGTGAAGGCTTGCAGACCAAGCGCATTTCCACCGGCGGCATCGAGCTGATGAAGCGCTACCCATGGCCCGGTAATGTGCGCGAACTCGAAAACCTCATCCGCAGGCTGGCCGCACTGTATTCGCAGGACGAGATTTCCGCCGAGATCATCGAGGCGGAGTTGAAGACCGGCGAAAGGCCGGTCGTTCCAGGTGGCGGCAACCTCATTCCCGATGACCTTTCCATCGGCCAGGCGGTGGAGCATTTCCTGCAACGCTATTTTGCCTCGTTTGCCGGCGACTTGCCCCCGGCCGGGCTCTATCAGCGAATCCTCTCCGAGGTCGAATACCCGCTGGTCCTCGCCTCGATGACCGCAACGCGCGGTAACCAGATCAAGGCTGCGGAATTGCTGGGGCTCAACCGCAACACGCTGCGCAAAAAGATTCGCGAACTCGGCGTCAACGTCTACAAATCGTCCAGGCAGGTCTAGACGAATCCCTTTACGAGCGCTTTCCAGGGGATCGATTGCCGAAAGATTTCCGTCTCGGCCACACTTGTTGCATAATCGCCACAATGCGTTGCATACATCCGACGCAATCAATGGCTCTAGACGGCGACATGGCCCTGCACGCACCGACACTGAGCAAATCGCTTTTCAGCAATACGGGCGCGCGAGACGGTCGCCGGCTGCTTGCGCTGCCGGGCGTGATCGCCGTTGCCGGTGCGCTGGTGACGGCGGCGATCTCCTTCGCCATTCTGGTCGGCGCGACGCCGATCACGCCCGACGCGAGGACGACGCTGGCGCTGATTGCGCTTAATGCGGCGTTCGTCCTGTTTCTGATCTTGCTGGTCGGCCGCGAGGTGCATCGCATCCTGATGGCACGACGGCATGGCAAGGCTGCGTCGCGCCTGCATGTGCGCATAGTGGCGATGTTTGCGCTAGTCGCCGCCATCCCCGCGATCATGGTGGCGATCATCGCGTCGATCACGCTCGACATCGGCCTCGACCGCTGGTTCGAGATCCGCACCAAGACGATCGTCAATTCGTCGTTGTCGATCGCCGACGCCTATGTTCAGGAAAACGCGCGAAATCTTCAGGGCACGACGTTGTCGATGGCCTACGACCTCGACGCTTCCCGCACGCTCTACGGCCTCGATCGTACCGGTTTTCTCGACCTCATGAACAAGGAGGCGGTGGGACGCTCGCTGGCGCACGCAGCACTCATCAAGCCCGATGGTTCCTTCGTCATGAGCGCCAAGACCGACGCGGACTTTGCCATGCCGGAGCCGCCTGAGGGCGCCGTGGCAAGCGCTGCCGACGGCAAGCCGGTGCTGATAGAACCGCGCACCCGCAACATCATGGGTGCCATCGTCAAGCTGCGCGAGATCGACGGCCTCTATCTCTACACCATCCGCCTCGTCGATCCCGAGGTGATCAAGGCGCGGCAGATCGTCAAATCCAACACCGCCGAATATCGCGGTCTCGAAGACAATCGCCGCACCTCGCAAGTGGCTTTCGCGCTTCCCTATCTGTCGCTGACGCTGATCATCATCCTGTCCGCCATCTGGACCGGCATTGCGGTGGCCGACCGCCTGGTGCGGCCGATTCGTCAGCTCATCGGCGCGGCCGATGAGGTCGCTACCGGCAATCTCGACGTAGCCGTGCCTGTCCGCCCCTCCGACGGTGACGTCGCCTCGCTCGGCGACACCTTCAACAAGATGCTGATGGAGCTGAAATCGCAGCGCAACGAGATCCTGTCGGCCAAGGATTTGATCGACGAGCGGCGGCGCTTTTCGGAGGCGGTGCTTGCCGGCGTCACCGCCGGGGTCATCGGGGTCGATCCATATGGCATCGTCACCATCGTCAACCGTTCGGCCGAAACGATGCTGGCCATATCCGCCACGGCAGCGCTTGGGCAGAACCTTTCCGCCGTGCTGCCGCATGTCGGCCGCGTCTTCGAGATCGGCCGCAAATCGGGCAAGCCGGTCTATCGCGAACAGGTCACCTTCTATCGTGCCGGCACCGAACGGACCTTCAACGTGCAGATCACGATTGAAGCCGGCGACGACGGTTCGGAGGATAAATCCTACGTCGTGACAGTCGACGACATTACCGATCTGGTCCAGGCACAGCGTTCCTCTGCATGGGCCGACGTGGCGCGGCGCATCGCCCACGAGATCAAGAACCCGTTGACGCCGATCCAGCTTTCGGCCGAGCGCATCAAGCGCCGTTATGGCAAGGTCATCACCGAGGACCGTGAGGTTTTCGATCAATGCACCGACACCATCATCCGGCAAGTGGAGGACATCGGCCGCATGGTCGACGAGTTCTCGGCGTTCGCCCGCATGCCGAAACCGGAAATGAAGGCCATCGATCTGCGCGATTCGTTGCGCGAGGCCTCGTTCCTGGTCGAAGTGAGCCGCGCCGACATCACCTTCGAGCGCGTCTTCGGCAATGAGCCACTCAAAGGCACGTTCGACAGCCGGCTGATGGCGCAGGCGTTCGGCAACGTCATCAAGAATGCTGCCGAAGCCATCGACGGACTTGATGCAGAGGATCGTCCGCACGGCATAATCCGGATTCAAGCCGGGCGTCAGAATGGCGCGATTCGAATCGACGTCATCGACAACGGCAGGGGCTTGCCGCGCGAAAACCGGCAGCGCTTGCTCGAGCCTTACATGACGACACGCGAGAAAGGCACCGGGCTTGGCCTCGCTATCGTCAAGAAGATCGTGGAGGACCATGGCGGGCGACTCGAATTGCACGATGCACCAGCGGACTTCCACGATGGGCGGGGTGCAATGATCAGCATCATCCTGCCGGTTGCCGCCACCGTTCCGATACGCGGCGAGGGCAAGACGGAACACGAAAAAGAAACTGAAAAGGTCGGAAATGGCGTCTGATATTCTCATCGTCGATGACGAGGAAGACATCCGCGAACTCGTCGCCGGTATCCTGAGCGACGAAGGTCACGAAACACGCACGGCGTTTGATGCCGACAGCGCGCTGGCGGCGGTCGCCGACCGGGCACCCAGGCTGGTCTTCCTCGACATCTGGCTGCAGGGCTCGCGGCTCGATGGCCTGGCCTTGCTGGACGAGATCAAGACGATGCACCCGAACCTGCCGGTGGTGATGATCTCGGGCCATGGCAATATCGAAACGGCAGTCTCGGCCATTCGCCGCGGCGCCTATGATTTCATCGAAAAGCCATTCAAGGCCGACAGGCTGATCCTCATTGCCGAACGGGCGCTCGAAACCTCCAAATTGAGACGCGAGGTTTCGGATCTCAAGCTGCGCAGCGGCGAGACTTTCGACCTCATCGGCATGTCATCGGCAATGAGCCAATTGCGCCAGACCATCGAGCGCGTCGCGCCGACCAACAGCCGCGTCATGATTATCGGCCCCTCCGGCTCGGGCAAGGAACTGGCGGCGCGCGCCATCCACGCACTGTCGGCGCGCAAGAGTGCACCGTTTGTGACGCTGAGCGCCGCCAACATCACCCCAGAGCGTATGGAGATCGAGCTGTTCGGCACCGAATCGAACGGCGTCGAACGCAAGGTCGGCGCGCTGGAGGAAGCCCATCGCGGCATTCTCTACATCGATGAAGTGGCCGACATGCCGCGCGAGACGCAAAACAAGATCCTGCGCGTGTTGGTCGAACAGCAGTTCGAGCGGGTAGGGGGCACCAAGCGGGTCAAGGTCGACGTGCGCATCGTCTCGTCGACCTCGCAGAACCTGGAAGCCATGATCGCCGACGGCCGTTTCCGTGAGGACCTTTATCATCGCCTGGCCGTGGTTCCGGTCATGGTGCCGGGACTGGCCGAGCGTCGCGAGGACATTCCTTATCTGGTCGACAATTTCATGAAGCAGATCGCTCGCCAGGCCGGCATAAAGCCGCGCCGCATCGGCGACGACGCGCTGGCGGTGCTGCAGGCGCATAACTGGCCGGGCAACGTTCGCCAGTTGCGCAACAATGTCGAGCGGCTGATGATCCTGGCGCGCGGCGACGATGTCGATGCGCCGATCACCGCCGATCTCCTGCCTGCCGAGATCGGCGACGTCATGCCGCGCACTCCAAACAAATCCGATCAGCACATAATGGCGCTGCCGCTGCGGGAAGCGCGCGAACAATTCGAGAAGGACTATCTGATCGCCCAGATCAACCGTTTTGGCGGCAATATCTCGAAGACGGCAGAGTTTATCGGCATGGAACGCTCTGCATTGCACCGCAAGCTGAAGTCGCTGGGCGTCTGACAGCCAAACCAGTCGTGGCCCACCCAATTATCGGTTACGGCGGTCTTGGAATCGCATAAGAAAGCTGGACTTCTTTCAGGGATTAGCCATGCCGCGCATTGCGTATGTGAACGGGCGCTACGTCGCTCACGCCGAAGCTTCCGTGCATATCGAGGACCGTGGCTATCAATTCGCCGACGGCGTCTACGAGGTCTGCGAGGTGGCACGAGGCTTCATCGTCGACATGCCGCGCCATCTCGCCCGATTGAACCGCTCACTTGCCGAACTCTCGATCGATTGGCCGATCACGCGCGGCGTGCTGCCGCTCGTCATGCGCGAGGTGGTGCGCCGCAACCATGTCGTCGACGGCCTGGTCTATGTCCAGGTGACACGCGGCGTCGCCAGCCGCGAGTTTTTCTTCCCGCCGGCGGACACGAAGCCGTCGCTGGTGGTGACTGCCAAAAAAGCCGATCCTGCAGCTGCCGCGAAGCGGGCCGAGAGCGGGATCCGGGTTATCACGGTGCCGGAGAACCGGTGGGATCGGGTCGATATCAAGTCGGTCGGCCTGCTGCCGAACGTGCTGGCCAAGCAGAAAGCCAAGGAAGCCGGCGCTCAGGAGGCCTGGTTCGTCGATGTCGACGGCACCGTCAAGGAAGGTGGATCGTCGAACGCCTGGATCATCACCGGGGATGGCGTGCTGGTGACGCGGCCGGCCGAGCACGGCATCCTGCGCGGCATCACCCGTACGACGCTGTTCGACGTGGCCGCCAAGCTCGGCCTGAAGATCGAGGAGCGCGGTTTTTCGGTGGCCGAAGCCAAGGCCGCGCGCGAGGTTTTCATCAGCTCCGCGACCACGATTGCCATGCCGGTGGTGGCGATCGATGGCGCTCCCGTCGCCAACGGCCACCCGGGCTCGATAACAGTTTCATTACGGCAGGCCTTTTTTGACGTTGCGGAAAAAAGTCCAGCCTGATAACCGCACAGATGGAATGAACATCAATATATCTCGTTCTGCTTGTCGTTACTGACGGCAAGATGGTGTTTGCGTGCTTGACATGTGCCGGCTAATTTGGCGCATTGGCCTGCAAACCGAAGGGGATCGGCGAAAGACAAGAACAATGGCGGAACGATCGCAAAATCTTCAGGACCTGTTCCTGAATTCAGTTCGCAAGAGCAAAAATCCACTCACCATCTTTCTCATCAACGGCGTGAAGCTGACCGGCGTGGTCACTTCGTTCGACAATTTCTGCGTTCTGCTGCGTCGCGACGGCCATTCCCAGCTTGTCTACAAGCACGCTATTTCCACGATCATGCCGAGCCAGCCGGTTCAGATGTTCGATGGTGAGGAAAGCCAGGGCGCCTGATTGGCACGTGAGAAAGACGCGGACCGCAGCGTTCGCGGAAAACCAGCACATCAGACCGGGACAGAGGCCAACGGCCCGACCCGGGCGGTGGTTATCGTGCCGGTGCTTACCCGGCAGCCTCGTGGCGACGACGACACCAACCGCCCCCGCCTGAGCCGTTCCGCCGAGGCTCGTCGCGACGAGGCCGTCGGCCTCGCCAGCGCAATCGACCTCGACCTGGTCCACACGGCGGTGGTGACCGTCAACGATCCACGCCCGGCGACCTTGCTCGGCAGCGGCAAGGTGGCGGAGTTCGCTGAGATCGTCAAAGAGGGCCACGCGGAAGTGGTCATTGTCGATCATCCGCTGACCCCGGTACAGCAGCGCAACCTCGAAAAAGAGTTGAACGCCAAGGTGCTCGACCGCACCGGGCTGATCCTGGAGATTTTCGGCGAGCGCGCCCGCACCAAGGAAGGCACGCTGCAGGTCGATCTTGCCCATCTCAACTACCAGAAAGGCCGCCTTGTGCGGAGCTGGACCCACCTCGAGCGCCAGCGTGGCGGCGCCGGCTTTCTCGGCGGCCCTGGCGAGACCCAGATCGAGTCGGATCGGCGTGTGCTGCAGGACAAGATCACCAAGCTGAAGCACGAGCTCGAAACTGTGCGCCGCACCCGCGACCTGCACCGCGCCAAGCGCAAGAAGGTGCCATTTCCGGTGGTGGCGATCGTCGGCTACACCAATGCCGGCAAGTCGACTCTGTTCAACCGGATGACCGGAGCAGGGGTGCTGGCCGAAGACATGCTGTTTGCCACGCTCGACCCGACGCTGCGCCGCGTGCGCCTGCCGCACGGCACGCCGATCATCCTTTCCGATACGGTCGGCTTCATTTCCGACCTGCCAACGCATCTGGTCGCGGCCTTCAGGGCGACGCTGGAGGAAGTGGTCGAGGCAGACCTCGTCATTCATCTGCGCGACATCTCCGATCCCGATACGGCCGCGCAGGCCGAAGATGTCGAGCGCATCCTTGCCGATCTCGGCGTCGATGCCCGCGATAGCAAGCGCGTCATCGAAGTATGGAACAAGATCGACCGGCTCGACGAGGGCAACCGGGCGCGGCTGCTTGCCGATGGTGCTGACGGCAAGAAGGCACCGCCGATCGCCATATCGGCGGTAACCGGCGAGGGCATCGATGCGCTGAAGACGATCATCGAGACGATGATGTCGGGCGAACTGGAGACGTTCACCGTCACACTTAAGCCCGACCAACTCGGCGTCGTCGACTGGCTTTACCGCAACGGCGACATCGTCTCGCGCGACGACAATGAGGATGGCAGCGTGACCGTCGCGCTCAAGGCTACACACAGCGCTCGGCAGGAGATCGAAAGCCGATTGCGCCGTCAAAACAACGGGTAGAGGCGTTTACTTCGCGCTTTTTGCCTGCTGCCAGAGCGCTTCCATCTCGTCCAGCGTCGCCTCTTCGAGGCTGTTTCCCGACGCTTGCAGCGTCCGCTCGACATAGTGGAAGCGCGATCGGAATTTTTCGTTGGTGCCACTGAGTGCCGCTTCGGAATCAATTTTGAGGTGCCGGCCGAGATTGACGACCGCAAACAGCATGTCGCCGAACTCGTCCTTGATCGGCGCAGTGTCGCCTTTGGCCAGCGCCTCGCGTAGTTCGCCGATCTCCTCCTCGATTTTGTCGAGGATCGGCGCCGCCTCGCTCCAGTCGAAGCCGACGCGGGCGGCCTTTTCCTGCAGCTTGAGCGCCCGGGGCAGCGCGGGCAGGGCGACCGGCACGCTGTCGAGAAAGCCCTTGCCATGGTCTTCCGGGTCGAGCCCACGGGTGAGGCGAGCACTGCGCTTCTCCGCCTTTTCCTCTGCCTTGATCTTTTCCCACATGCCCTTGGCCATGCCGGCGCTGCGCGCCTTGTTGTCGCCGAAGACATGGGGGTGGCGGCGGATCATTTTTGTGGTGATGGCCTGGACTACATCGCCGAATGAAAATTCGCCGGCCTCCTCGGCCATTTGCGCGTGGTAGACCACTTGCAGCAGGAGATCGCCGAGTTCATCCCGCAGATCGTCGAGGTCGCCGCGCGCAATGGCGTCCGCCACTTCGTAGGCTTCCTCGATTGTGTATGGCGCGATTGTCGAAAAGTCCTGCTCGATATCCCACGGGCAACCGGTTTCCGGCGCCCGCAGCGCTGCCATGATCTCGATCAGTCGGGAAATGTCTTTCGAGGGTTTCATCTGGGAAACGCTATCCTGTACACGGCTGTGCGGCCAACGGCTTCAGCCGGTGAGGGCGCCTTGTCCACAGATGGGCCGCCAGACCATGATACGAAAGTGGAAGCCGGTTTCCGGAAGATCCTAGTTAGCAAAAGCATCAGTCGAGCACGGAGACTATCGCCTTGGCGAGCGCATCCATGCCGTCCTCGGGCAGGCCGGCAACGTTGATGCGGCTGTCGCCGACCATGTAGATGGCATGCTCGGCGCGCAGCCGCTCGACTTGCGCTTCCGACAGGCCAAGCCGGGAAAACATGCCGCGATGGCTGGCGACGAAATCGAAACGGTCGGAGTTGGACTGCCGCCGCAGCGCCTCGGCGAACTGGACGCGCAGCCGCAGCATGCGCAGCCGCATCTCTTCAAGCTCTGCCTCCCAGTCGGAACGCAATGCGGGGTCTTCAAGCACGATGCGCACCGCCGCCGCGCCGTGGTCCGGCGGCATCGAATACATGGCGCGCGCCGCCGACAGCATCTGGCCCATCGCCAAATCCGCCTGCGCGCCGGCTTTCGCCATGATCAGCGCTGCACCGACTCGGTCGCGATAGACGGCAAAGTTCTTCGAGCAGCTGGAGGCAACGACCATTTCCGGAACTTTTGCCGCCAGAAGGCGCAAGCCGGCGGCATCCACATCAAGTCCCTCGCCAAAGCCCTGATAGGCGATGTCGACAAAGGGCAGCAGGCCGCGCTCAACGACAAGATCGGCAATGGCAGCCCATTGCGAGATGTCTAGATTGGCGCCCGTCGGGTTATGGCAGCAGCCATGCAACAATACGACGTCGCCAGGATTCGCGGTTCTCAATGCATTCAGCATGTCGTCGAAGCGAACCGCACCAGAAGCAGCGTCGAAATAGGGATATTCGCGTGTCTGCAGGCCAGCGGCGCGCATCACCGGCATGTGGTTCGGCCATGTCGGATCCGACAGCCAGACCATCGCGTCGGTGCGGGTCCTTTTCAGCAGCTCTGCTACCAGCCGCAGCGCGCCGGAGCCGCCTGGCGCCTGCGCCGCACGAATGCGCGTCATGTCGGCGGCTGGGCCGAACACCAACCTGGCCATCGCCGCGTTGAAGGCGGTATCGCCGGCAAGGCCGAGATAGGTCTTGGTATCCTGGCCCTGCAGCAGCCGCTTTTCGGCTTCGCGCACCGCGCGCATCACCGGCGTCTTGCCGTCGCGATCCTTATAGACGCCGACCCCAAGATCGACCTTGTCGGGACGCGGGTCGGCGCGATAGAGGCCGATCAAGGCCAGGATCTTGTCGGCAGGCGCGGGCTGGAGATTTTCGAACATCGATAAGGTTCCGTTGGCGGCGGAGTGATACGCAAACCGGCCGTGCTTTGCCAGCAGTTTCATATGCGCCAACTCGGCGCCGGTTTGCCTCGAAGGCGGCCGATACTATCTGGCGGGCGAGAGCGGGCCCGATATCTCCCAGGACGAGAACGCGGCGAGCCGTAAGAAAATTTCGGGGAGAGCGGGATTAACATCCCGACCTGCTCCGTAAACAGGACATGAAACGGCCGATGCCACGCTTCGATATTCTGGGACAGCTCGGTTCGCTGCGCCGCTATGCACGCTCGCTGACGCGCGACAGCGCCGATGCAGAGGATCTGGTGCATGATGCGCTGGTGCGTGCCTATGAGCGACGCGGCAGCTTCCGCTCCGGCGGAAATCTTCGCGTATGGCTGCTGTCGATTGTCCATAATGCATTCATCGACGGTCTGCGGTCCCGCAAATCCGAAGCAATGCGCATCGAACAGGCCGGCTATCTCGCCGAGGCGAATGTCCAGGCTCCGCAGGAACATTCGGTCCGTCTGGCGCAGGTGCGCGAAGCGTTTTTCGAATTGCCGGAGGAGCAGCGTTCGGCGTTGCATCTCGTCGCCATCGAGGGGCTTAGCTACAGCCAGGCCGCTGAGGTGAGTGGCGTGCCGCTTGGCACGCTGATGTCGCGCATCGGCAGGGCGCGTGCGGCCCTGCGCGAGATGGAGGACGCGGTGCCGGCACGTACGAAAGGCCATCTGAAGATCGTCGGAGGTGGATCATGAACCAACTGCGCGATCCCGTCACCGACACCGATCTCGACGCCTATGTCGACGATCAGCTGGACGTTGCTCGTCGCATCGAGGTCGAGGCGTTCCTTTCGGCTCGCCCGGACGCGGCCGCGCGGGTAATGTCCGACCTGCGGATGCGTGACGAATTGCGCGTGGCGCTTGCCGGATCGAAAGGCATGGCGCGGCCCGCGACGGCCGATGCTGCACGGCGGCTGGAGCGGGGATTGGCGCGCGGCCGCGTCCTTGGTGCTTTGCAGCGAGCTGCGGCAGTCGCTGTCTTCGTCGCTGCCGGCTGGCTTGCGAACGGGCTCATCGGACCGATATCGGTGACGGAAGTCGTCGCTTCGACCCATCCGCCGGCCTATGTGGAGGACGCGGTCCGGGCGCACCGCACGACGCTCGTGCGCGAGGCGATGTCGTCGCAACCCGAAGCACCCGGCTACAATGCCGACGAAATCCGCGCCGCGACGGCGATCGTGATGCCATCGCTGCCAGCGGACTGGACGGTCCGTGACGTGCAGATCTATCCATCGCAATTCGGACCGAGCGTCGAGATGGCTGTCGAGACGAAAGAGATGGGGCTGGTCTCGTTGTTCGCGATCAGGCCCGGAACATTCGACGTCGTCAAGCCGACCGTCGTTCCCTCGGGCGAAGTTTCCTCGGCTTATTTCCAGATCGGCGAGGTCGCCTACGCGGTCGTCGGACGCAGCGATGTCGGCGGTCTCGATCGCACGGCCGAAGCGCTCGCCAAAACGCTTTACTGATCGACCTGCAAGAAGGAGAACCACATGAACAATCTCGGATATATCGGGGCCGGAGCCCGAGCCGGAGCCGTCTACGATGAAGGCCTGCGCCGGCACATGCTGCGCCTCTATAACTATATGGGCCTTGGCCTCGTCGTTACGGGCGTGATCGCGTTCGTGGTGGCTTCCACGCCCGCCCTTTACGTGCCGATCTTCTCCACACCGCTGAAATGGGTGGTGATGCTGGCCCCGCTGGCCTTTGTGCTCTTGTTCTCGTTTCGGATGCAGGCGATGTCGGCAGGCGGCGCCCAGGCGATGTTCTGGGCATTCTGCGCGGTCATGGGCCTGTCGCTGGCTTCCGTGTTCCTGGTCTTTACCGGCACCAGCATCGCACGCACCTTCTTCATCGCCGCCACCATGTTCGGCGCGACCAGCCTTTACGGGTACACGACCAAACGCGACCTGACGCAGTTTTCGTCGTTCCTGATCATGGGCCTGATCGGCGTGGTGATCGCCAGCATCGTCAATATCTTCCTGGGCTCGACCGCGCTCCAATTCGCGATCTCTGTGATCGGCATCGCCGTCTTCATCGGCCTCACCGCCTGGGATACCCAGACGATCAAGGAGCAGTATGCGGAAAACTTCGGCGCGGAATCACAGCAGAAACTCGCTGTCTTCGGGGCATTCTCGCTCTATCTGAACTTCATCAACATCTTCCAACTGCTGTTGAACTTCACCGGCGAGCGCGAATAGCCGGCGTTGAACCAAGACCGGAGTTGGACATCCTGGACAGAAACGATCAGCAAGCGATCGGACAGCTCTTCGAGAAGTTGGCAAGCGCCGAGCGCCAGGCGCCGCCGCGCGATGCCGAAGCAGAGCGCTTCATCCAGGACCAGATCACCCAGCAGCCTGGGGCGCCATATTACATGGCCCAGACGATCGTGGTGCAGGAGCAGGCCCTGAACGCAGCTCAGGCGCGCATAGAAGAACTGGAGGAGCAGGCGCGGCAGCCGGCCGGCGGTGGACCGCTCAGCGGCTTCTTCGGCCGCAGCGGCGGCAGGCGCTCAGGCTCGGTTCCGCGGGTAGGGCGCACCGCCTCCGTTGCAACTGAAGGGCCGCAGGACACGCCACAACGGGCAGGCGGCGGTTTTCTTGCCGACGCCGCGCAGACCGCGATGGGCGTGGCGGGCGGCGTGCTGCTCGGCAACGCGATCGCCGGCGTGCTTGGCGGCAGCGAAGCGAAGGCAGCTGAACAGCCGACGCCGCAGCCGGACGAAGCCGATCAGGCAGGCGATTCCAGCTCCGATAATGGCGGTGACTTCGGTGATATGGAGTTCTGACGAGCGACCCAGCCTGTGCCTGTGCTGGCGCTGGTGACGATTGCGGGTCAGCATCGGCGAGGTGGCGAGGGCAACATCCGGGAAGCGAGCCCTCGCCGGCGGCTAATAGCCCAGGCGCTTCAGTTCAGCCTTGACCGCCGCGATCGTCCGCCGGCGGCTAATAGCCCAGGCGCTTCAGTTCAGCCTTGACCGCCGCGATCGTCTTGAAGCGGAAGTGCTTCGTTGCGCCGTCGCGCCAATGGCAGTCGCATGTGGTATCGAACTTCCGGCTCGCTTTCAATTGAGTCAGCGCCTTCTGGCCTGGCTTGGGGCCATCGAAGATGCGAACTTCGTAGAGCGTCCCTTCGACATCGTAGTGCATCTGAGCCCAGGAAAGTATCACGATCAGTTCCTTTGCCGGGTCGTGGTCGGCGTTGGCGAGGCCGAGCGCTATGTCCGGTGTGTCGCCCTCTTGTTCACCGATCGTGACCTGGATTGCGCGATATCTGTTGTCAGCTAGCCGTTGTAGCGCGACGAGTGGGCGTTCCGGATATTCCTCAGTAGTCTGGTAATCGACGAAGAGTGTCTGGAGGCCGTTCCAGCTCACGGCTGTGGTGTGCGGATCAGCATTGTCGGCGAACCCAACAACACGTTTGGCGAAAGCCAGGTCGTTCTCGCCTGGCGCACGATCAAAGTCCTGCGCTCGCGCGCCAGTGAGCGCGCAGGCGAGGGTGAGGGCAAGACTTGCAAGTAGCGGGAGTGTGTTCATGATTCCCAACCCTAGCATGCCCGTTGCCCCACAGCGCTGTTGCGAATGTCTAAGAGTGACCGGCCTGATCTCGCCGCCAACGGATGCTATAGGCGTAGTCGCATAAGATAGATTATGGAACTGGCATGGCCGATTGGATGTGACGTGAAGATAGCACCTCGCGAGATCCAACTCGGGAACCCAGGCCGTAAAAACTTAGTCTTTCACGCTGATTCGTAAGGGATTTCGATCGTCATGCCGTCATAAGCAGGCTCGACGTTGGCCGGCGTCTCGGCCATTACCGTAGCGTAGTCGAGTGGCACATGCATATGCGTCAGCACCGCGTTCTTCGGCGCCAGTCTTTCGATCCAGCCAAGCGCCTGGCCAAGCGACAGATGGCTCGGATGGACGGTGTATTGCAGCGCGTCGATGACCAGCATGTCCAGCCCGCGCAAACGCTTGGCGGTCGCCTCCGGAAAGTCGCTGACGTCAGGGCAATAGGCCAGCCCGCCGATGCGGAAACCCAGCGAGGTGATGTCGCCATGGAGCTGCAGCAGCGGTTCGAGGGTGAGGGCGCCGCCCTCGCCTGCGATCACCACCGGCCTGTGGTGGTCGATGATATGGGCGTTGACGATCGGCGGATACGAACTGCCTTTCGGTGTTTCGAAACAGTAGCGGAACGCCTCGCGTAGGCGCAGCATGGTAGCCTGATCCGCATGGATGTCGATCCGGTGGCGCTGCTCGAGCACGAAGCCGCGCAAATCGTCGATGCCGTGGATATGGTCGGCATGCGGATGTGTATAGACCACCGCATCGATGCGCTTGACCGATGCCAGCAGCATCTGCTCGCGGAAATCCGGGCCGGTGTCGATGACGACCGTGGTCCGGGCGCCACTCGCCGCGATCCGCTCGACGAGCGCTGCGGTGCGCGTGCGCCGGTTCCGGGGGTCCGCGGGATCGCAATTGCCCCAGTCGCCGGTGATGCGTGGCGTGCCCGGCGATGAGCCGCAGCCGAGGACGGTAAGACGTAACCGGTCGCTCATGCGTCAGGCGCCCGGCGCGCTCGGGCGCGGCATTTTCCTAAACAGCCGGAAGAAATTATCCGTGGTGATATTAGCGATCTCGGCCTCGCTGAAGCCGATCGTCTCGGCCAGCACCTTGGCTGTATGCGCGACATAGGCGGGCTCATTACGCTTACCGCGAAACGGGATTGGCGCAAGGTATGGCGCGTCGGTTTCGAGCAGCAGACGGTCGCGCGGCACATCGGCGGCGACGGCGCGCAGCTCGGCGGAGTTCTTGAAGGTCAGGATGCCGGAAAACGAGACGTAGCCGCCGAGCGCCACGCCGATCTCGGCCAGCCGGCGCCCCGACGAAAAACAGTGCAGGATGAAGGGGAAGGCGCCCTTCCCCGTTTCTTCTTCGAGGATATCAGCCATGTCGTCGTCGGCGTCGCGCGAATGGATGACCAGCGGCAGACCGGTCACGCGCGCCGCGGCGATGTGGGTGCGAAAGCCCTGCGCCTGTGCGTCGCGCGGCGCATGATCGTAGAAATAGTCGAGTCCGGCCTCGCCAATCGCCACCACTTTGCGATGAGCAGAGAGCCGCACCAGATCATCGACAGTGACATCAAGCTCTTCGGCCGCATTATGCGGATGGGTGCCGACCGAGCAATAGACCTCATCGAAAGTCTCTGCAATCTCAAGCACTTGGTTAAATCGCTTCACCCTCGTCGAGATCGTCACCATTCGGCCGATGCCGGCCGCTAGGGCGCGGGCGACAATGGCCGTCCGCTCTTCGGCGAAATCCGGAAAGTCGAGGTGGCAGTGACTGTCGACCAGCATCAGGCGTTCGCGTCCTGCTTTTCGTAACGCGGAAAGACCGCCTCCGGCGCGGGCAATGCCGTGCCGGGCACCAGCGCATAGTCGGCGTGGACATGCGCAAAGTCACGGTTGTCTGCCGGCACCGCCAGCAGGTCGAGCAGCTTAGCAGCCGACCCCGGAACAAAGGGCTGGCAGAGCAGCGTCACGCGCCGGACGACTTCGATCGTCGTCCACAGAACTGTCTTCATACGCTCTGGATCGCTTTTGCTTAGCGCCCAGGGTTGCTGAGAGGCGAAATAGCGGTCAGCTTCGGCCACCACTCCGAAGATCGCCGCCAGCGCCAAATGGATGCCCTGATCCGCCATCGCCTTTCGCGCGACGGCGAGTGCCCCCACCGCTTGGTCGAGGATGGCGCTGTCGGCTTCGGTCAGTTCGCCGCGCTTTGGCACCGCGCCGCTGCAGTTCTTGGCGACCATCTTCAGCGAGCGCTGCGCCAGGTTGCCGAGGCCATTGGCAAGGTCGGCATTGGTGCGGTTGACGATCGCATCATGGCTGTAGCTGCCGTCCTGGCCGAACGGCACTTCGCGCAGCAAGAAATAGCGCACCTGGTCGAGGCCGTAGTGCTCGATCATCGCGAACGGGTCGATGACGTTGCCGACCGACTTCGACATTTTCTCGCCGCGGTTGAACAAAAAACCATGCGCGAACACGCGCTTCGGCAATTCGATGCCAGCCGACATCAGGAAAGCCGGCCAGTAGACCGCGTGGAAGCGGACGATGTCCTTGCCGATGACGTGCGCGTTTGCCGGCCAGAACGACCATCTCTCATTGGCCGGATCCGGATAGCCGGCGGCGGTGATGTAGTTGGTCAAGGCGTCGACCCAGACATACATCACATGCTTCTCGTCGCCCGGCACCGGGATGCCCCAGTCGAACGTGGTGCGCGAGATCGATAGGTCCTTCAGGCCGGACCTGACGAAGCTCATCACCTCATTGCGCCTCTCGGCAGGACCGACGAAATCGGGCTGGTTTTCGTAAAGTGCAAGGAGCCTGTCCTGATAAGCCGACAGCCGGAAGAAGTAGCTCTCTTCCTCGACCCATTCGACCGGCGTCCCCTGCGGCCCATAGCGGACATTGTCGGCACGCACCTCGGTCTCTTCTTCGCCGTAATAGGCTTCGTCACGCACCGAGTACCAGCCGGCATAGCCGCCCTTATAGACGTCGCCATTGGCGGCCATCGCCTTCCAGATCGCCTGCGAGGCCTTGTAGTGCCGCTTTTCCGTGGTGCGGATGAAATCGTCGTTGGAGGCATCGAGCGCGACGGCCATGCGCTCGAAATCGGCCGAGTTGCGGTCTGCCAGCTCGCGCGCTGAAATACCTTCTCTCTTCGCCGTCTGCAGCATCTTTATGCCGTGCTCGTCGGTGCCGGTGAGAAAGAGCACGTCCTTACCGTCGAGCCGCTGGAAGCGGGCCAGCGCGTCGGTGGCAATCAACTCGTAGGCATGGCCGATATGCGGTTTGCCGTTCGGATAGGAAATAGCCGTCGTGACGTAGTATTTTTCGCGTGCCATGGATGAGCCGTCATGAATGTCTGAATGAAAGATGTCGCGGTGAGATATCGCATCGAAACGGCAATTGCCATCCGACGCCAATGTGGTGGCTTCGAAGTTCCTGCGATTGATTGGGATCAATACTCAGGGGCTTCAAAGCCACGCCAGCGGCCGTCACATTCGCATTGCAGAATTCAGGCGGTCGATCATGGTCAGGGCGTGCTGCTTTTTGTCGAGATTGTAGGTCTCGGTTTCAGATATAGCGTTCAAAGCCTCGTGCCAAGTATCCGACAGCGTTTTGGCCCGCGCGAGATCGCCGGCGAGCGCGGCCTGGCTGGCGCCGGCCGACAGCAGATCAAGCGCGCGGCGATTGAATATCTCGAACGGGATTGCCTGGTCGCGGCCGGCGACCGCCTCGGCAAGACGGTAGGCGCCTGCGACATCTATCTTCTTGGACATGACCAGGGCGTCGAGGGTGGCGGCGATTTCGAGCCCTCCATACTGCGTCAACAGGATCGCATTGCGCGCGCTGCCCCCTGCCCGCTCCGCCAGCGCCGCGCGCGCCCCAGGATCCTCCGGTGGCGGCGGCTCGATGCCTTCCAGAACCGTCATCAAGTTCTCGGCATCGAGCGGCGCCAACCGCACCATCTGGCAGCGCGACCGGATCGTCGGCAGCAGACTGCCCGGCGCATGGACGATGAGGATGAACAAGGTGCGCGCGGGTGGCTCTTCAAGATTCTTCAGCAAGGCATTGGCAGCATTGGTGTTCATGTCGTCGGCGGGATCGACGATAACCACCCGGTAGCTGCCGTCGTGCGAGGTCAGCGACAGAAAACGGCTGACCTTGCGGATTTCGTCGACCGTGACCACTGTCTTGAAGCTCTTGGTCTTGTCGTTCGCCGGGCGTGTAAGATGCAGCACCGAAGGATGCGCGCCGGTGGCGATCTGTCGAAACAGCGACGAAGCCGGATCTGGAACGGCAAGGCTTTCCGGCGCCTGCTCGAAGGCCGGGTGCTTCAACAGATGATGCGCCAGGTGAAAGGCCAGCGTCGCCTTGCCGATGCCAACCGGTCCGGCAAAGATCAGTGCGTGCGGCAGCTTTCCCGAGCGGTAAGCGGTGGCGAGCATGTTGGCCGCCTGCAGGTGACCGACAAGACGCGGCGTCTCGGATGGCTCGGGCACCCCGTCCAGCGTATCGTGCTGTTCGGGCGCGATGCGTTCGAAAATCATGCTGGCGCCGCCTGCCTTCTTTGTGCCGGCATCATCCTCTCGAGAGCCGCGAACACCGCGGCGGTAACGACATCCTCCACCGCATCTAGGTCGGCTGAGGCATCGACGACAACGCAGCGTTCGGGTTCAGCTGAGGCGATCGCGAGAAACGCCTCGCGCCGGCGTTGGTGGATGGCCAATGTTTCTTTCTCGAAGCGGTCCGGTCCGTCACTGCTGCCCCGCCGGGCGGTAGCGCGCCTCAGGCCCTCGGCGGGGTCGATGTCGAAGATCAGTGTCATGTCCGGCACCATGCCGTTGATGGCGACCTTCTCCAATGCGTCCATGAATGCCGGGTCGAGGCCGCCGGTCACGCCCTGGTAGACGCGCGAGGAATCCATGAAACGATCGCAAAGCACGACCGAACCGCGCTCGACTGCCGGCCGGATGACCTGTTCGACATGGTCGGAACGCGCAGCGGCGAAAAGCAGCGCTTCCATCTTGGGGCCGAACGGCTCGGCTGCGCCTGAAAGCAGGACATGCCTGACCGCCTCCGCGCCCGGCGAGCCACCCGGCTCACGTGTCACCAGCACATCGTATTTCTTGGCGCGCATCTTCTTTGCCAGCCGCTCGATCTGCGTCGACTTGCCTGCTCCTTCGCCGCCTTCAAAAGTGATGAAAAATCCGCGCGCCAAAGCCTTTGTCCATACTTCGGGGACCGTATAGTCCCGGCGGGAAAAAAGGTCCACCGCGACGGTGCTAACGCAGCCAGCCGACGGCCAGTTCCTTGGCGGCGTCGAGCGCGCGCTGCGGCAGCGAACCGACACCGATCGACTCGGCGGCAAACAGCGGCGTCTCCTGGCTCAGCGTATCGCCGATCCAGACGCGCAGCGTACCCACCGGCTGCCCCTCCTCCACCGGCGCTGCCACCGGTCCGTCATAGACGATCCTGGCGGTGAGCTTGTCGCGGTTGGTGATCGGCAGGAAGATCTGCACCGGTCCTTTTGCCTTTAACGCGACACCGGACTTGGCGCCGCCAAAGACCTGGGCTTCGCCAACCACTTCGTCCTTGGCGAATACTTCAGTCTTCTCGAAGGAGCGAACGCCCCAGTCGAGCAGCTTTCGCGCTTCCTCAGCACGCTCACGGTCGTTTGCCAGGCCGCTCATCGCCGCGATCACCCTTGTGCCGTTGTGGCTGACCGAGCCGACAATGCCGAACCCGGATTGCTCGCTGGCACCGACCGCGAGCCCGTCGGCGCCTATGTCCATGGCCAGTAGCGGATTGCGGTTCCTCTGGGAAATCTTGTTCCAGGTAAAATCCTTCTGGCCGTAATAGCGGTAGAGATCCGGGTAGTTGCGCCAGATATGCAGCGCCAGAAGCGCAAGTTCGCGAACGCTCGTTTGCTGCTCATCGGCCGGCAGACCGGTGGAATTGACGAAAGTCGATTTCTGCAAGCCGATCTGGCGGGCACGCCCGGTCATCTGCGCTGCGAAGTTTGCTTCGGACCCGGCCATCCCTTCAGCAATGACGATACAGCCGTCATTGGCCGCCTGCACGGTCACGCCCTGGATCAGGTCTTCCAGCCGGATCGTCGACTTGAGCTTGGCGAACATGGTCGATGTCCCCGAAGGAGCGCCGCCTTTGCGCCAGGCGTTCTCGCTCACCACGAAGGTATCATCGAGCGTCATGCGCCCTGATTTGATGGCGTCGAAAACCACTTCCATCGTCATCAGCTTGGCCAGCGAGGCCGGCGGAATCAACCTGTCGGCGTCCTTGGAAAACAGCACGGTTCCGGTTTCGGCATCGATCATGAAGGCCTGCGCGGCCTTGGTCTCGAAAAGCTGTGCTGAGGCCGGCGCAAGCGAGAGCAGCAGCAGGCCGAGCGCCATAAGCCCGGTGAAAGGGTGAAAAGATTTCATCAGGTTCGACCAGTGAGCCGGCGCTTTTGCAAGTTGGCAGAAGCTATCAGGCTTTTGCCTGGCGGATCAATCGCGCGCGAAAAAACCAGGCAGCCCCGAGCTCAGTTGCGTACAGCAAGCGCATCCGGCGCACCATGCGACCACGCTGCCTGCAGCATCTCGTCCAGGCTGCCACGACCGTCGGCAAAGAGGTTGACCGAGTACCAGTCCTTGCCTTCAAGTTCCGAGCGCTGGATCTCGGTCTTGCCGAAGCTGGAAAGCTGGGCCGCCACACGCTCCGCTTCGGCGGCATTCTCGAACGAACCCGCCGCGACATAGTCCGTGGGCGACCCGGTTGGAGGAGCTTGCCGCTTCCACGATTGAAGAATTTCGGCGGGCGACATGCCGGCGCCATCCAGCTCGGCAAACGCGTTGGAGGCGCGTTGCACGCGCTCGTCCGCGTAAGACAGCGACGCCACGGTGAACGGCGATTGCGCCGGCAGGTTGATCTCCGGGCGCTCCGGCACGATCGGGCCGAAATCGGGCAGTACAATGTCTCCCAAAGCAGATGCTTGCACTGCCATGACAGGCCCTGCATCGGATCCCTGCCCGGAATTCGTCAGCTGACCGGGGAACGGCACGGCAGCAGCGCTCATCGGCAGGCTTGGCGACGGCCCATTCATCGCGACCATGACACCGCTGGGCAGGCCGTCCGACGGATCCGGCGCCCTGTTGCCTGGACGATACGAAGCCACAAGATACTGCCCGTCATTGCCTTCGAGCGGCGCACGGCCGACATATTCGACCTTCACCTCGGCCGTACCGATGTTGGCATAATCGAGCATTTCAGCAGCGCGCTTCGACACATCGATGATGCGTCCATCATGATAGGGTCCGCGGTCGTTGACGCGCACGATCACCGAGCTGCCGGTCTTCATGTTGGTGACCCGCGCATAGCTCGGCAGCGGCATGGTCGGATGCGCCGCCGTCAGATCTGCCATGTCGTAGACTTCGCCGTTGGCGGTCAACCGGCCGTGGAAGGCCTCACCGTACCAGGATGCGAGGCCAACCTTGGCGTAACGTTTGTCTTCCTTCGGATAATACCACTTGCCGCGCACCTGATAGGGCTTGCCGAGCTGGTCGCGTCCGCGAGACGTCTTGAACATGACGCGCGGGCTGGCTTTCACGCCGTATTCGGCTTCGGAAAAATATTCCTTGGAGCGAGGTTTCTTGTTGACCATCGCCTTTTGCTGCGGCCCGGCACATGCTGCAAGAAAGGCTGCCGACAAGGCAAACAGCGCGAAAGCGGAAGCGCGACGAAGACGCGGGCGCGCCGTGGTCTGCATATTTTGATTATCCCCTATAGCATCGACGAAGGCACCGCAGCATGAACGTCAGCGATGCCAAAGCACCCACTCCAGAAACGCCGGCGACGCCCTACCCCAATCCTTTTTGTGCGCAGGAATTGTTTATCACCGTATTAACCGATTGTGGTCGGAACCGGGCGAGATTGTGGCACGGACCGCCTCGCTGATCGGCATGAAAATCATCGCTTATCGATCAGAAACGCCGTTCGTGGCGCACTTTGCCTCTGGCTTGGCGTGTCTGCGAGCGCAGATTCAGGGACCGAATATCACAAGTTCGGTGAACGTCAGATCTCCAGGTGCGGGTGGTCTGGGACCTTTGAAGTATTTCAGCCCCTTGTTGGGCCGGTACCATCCCACCAAACCTGGAATCGGCTCCTTGGCGTCGACAAAGCAAACCAGGATTCCGCTTCGCAAGAGAAAGCGCCCCATCGCACCGGCGCAGCGGCTCAAATCCGCAAGCGAGCGGCAATAGATGACCTGATGGCACTGGATAACACCGTGCAACATTCGGCGCGGCATCAATACCAGGGGGAACGCTGCTCCGTCGCAAATGCAGATCAACGACAGGCAGCCCAGCGCGGCGTGTTCCGAGAGTATGTACCTCTCACTCTCGGGCAGCATCGCCAATTCCGGGAGATCGGGACGCACTTCGACTACGCGACATGACCGCTGCGTCAAACTTAAAGCCGGCAAGAAGGTAAATTGTCCGCTGGAGAAGAGCCGAAAGCCTAGCGCCCGGTTGGCTTTCAATGTCGCTTGTGCCGGCGAAATGTTCGTGTAGGTCACGTCCTTCCGCTTGAGAACCGCCACAACCAACATGGCGCCATAAGGACGGAATTCTGCATCGACTGACCAGCTTGAAAGATTGCAGCGGATTTCGTCGCCCTCTGGCCCCTGGTAGCGAGCATAAAGGGTGAGCACAACGCCGACGATCCGACCGGCATGCTCCAAAACAAAGCCATATCGTGGGAACTCGGCAACCGCAGGACGCTGCGACAAACGGGTCAGAGCGTGTATCCAGTAACTCCGGTTACGCGCCGGAAAGCCCCTGCACAGGCAATCAACCACTCCCTCCCAGTCGGTTTCGCGGATTGGTCTACAGCGAAGACCGGGCGGGAGAGCGCCAAGTACGGCCAAAATCAACTCCAGAATACGATTTACTTACATGTGCCTAATGCGCTCCACATATCAGCGCTCAACGATTAATAGTCCGTGCGGGTTTTAAAAACGATTTTCCACACTCAGCACAAACACAGCTCGCCATGACGCTGCTCACCGTCCTGGATCGCGCCGAAAGGTGCGGCCGCCACGGTTGACTTGGCGTTGAATGCGGCTTTACAGGAATGGAGCGCGAACCGGTCGGGGAACGTCCTGGTGCCAATCCGGTACCGACAGCTCGAACCCGCTCCTCTCGCGATATCCTAAGTGATTGAAAAATCACCTTGGAGGGATGGCCGAGCGGTTTAAGGCACCGGTCTTGAAAACCGGCGTGGGTGCAAGCCCACCGTGGGTTCGAATCCCACTCCCTCCGCCATATCCGGCCAATTTCTTCAATCCTGCAGGCATGACGTCGAGTTTTCCGCTCGTCGGATTCTCGACTGCCTGGGTCTAACAGGCCGGTCCGCTTCGGGGAGAACCGCCGCTCTGCCCCATGCAGCGCACCACCTCTCGCGTCGCTGAAATGCGACAGGTGCTGATCGTGGCAACGATACCAAAGTACCGGTGATACTATTGCGTAATCAACAACCTGCCACAAAGCGAAGACTGTCACCCGCCGCGCAGCCGCGCTTCGTCGGGTTGATTTCTCCGCCCGAATATGGTGCTTCTCCCGCCCATGAATAAACTATTTTCTGCGGTCCTCGCATGGACGATAGTGGCTTGGCCGGCCAGCGCAATGGACAGCGCATTGCGCGCCGGCCTGCTGAAACTCGATCCGCAAACCCGGCTGGAGCAGCGATGCGACGCCGAAATTCTCGACCGGATTACCCGCGACGACCACAAATACAAAGCCGATCGTGTCGTCGCCTACGCTTTTGCGACGCCCGAAATGGGCGCCGATGCGATCAAGAGCCCGGGTGCTGCGTTTCGCAGCAAGGGACAGTGGTACCGGCTGAAATTCAAATGCGAAACAGCGCCGGACCATATGGAAGTCCTGCAGCTCCGCTATCGGATCGGTGATGAAATTCCGGAAAGCGACTGGCCCAAATACAATCTCTATAACTAGGCATTCGCGACCTGTGGCCGCATTTTGCCGGTGTTTCGGGCCGATCGTCGCAAACTCTGTATATTGCCGGCCTTGTTCCAACCAGTCCCTTGACGCGCGGGAACCATACACGTTAGGCCCTCCAGGCATTCGACGCGAACGGTCGGCCAACCAGCAAGGGACTTCCAGTCGATGGAAATTTTCACTGCCGCGGGCTTCTCTGCCCTGCTCCAGGTCATCGCCATCGACCTCGTGCTTGCAGGCGATAACGCCATCGTCATCGGCTTGGCCGCGGCGGGCTTGCCGGTCGAGCAGCGCAAGAGAGCGATTCTCATCGGCGTGGTGGCGGCGACGGTGCTGCGTATCGGTTTTGCTGCGATCACCGTCACCCTGTTACAGATTGTCGGCCTGCTGCTGGCCGGCGGCATCTTGCTGCTGTGGGTGTGCTGGAAGATGTATCGCGAGCTGCGCACGTCGTATGCCGACGAGGTGGAGGCGACCGAAGCGCTGTCCAATTCCGATATCAACAGCGATGATATGGTGGCCGGCAAGGCGCGCAAGAAGACCTTGGGTCAGGCGGCATTGCAGATCGTCATCGCCGACGTGTCGATGTCGCTCGACAACGTACTGGCGGTCGCCGGCGCGGCGCGCGATCACTTCCAGGTGCTGGTGATAGGCCTCGTCCTGTCGATCGCGCTGATGGGCCTTGCCGCGAGCTTCATCGCCAAGCTGCTGCACCGCCATCGCTGGATCGCCTATATCGGCCTTTTGATCATCTTCTATGTCGCACTCGATATGATCTACCGGGGCGCGGTGGAAGTCTTGCCGCATGTCAGCAGTGCGGTGAGCTGACACGCCGACTCGAATTCTCATCGGTCGGCCTTTCAGCTTCGGCGAGCCTTCGGCGACGCTGGCGGTTGCGTTTCGCCGCAGCCGCTGCCCATACCAATGCCGCGACAAGTGTGATACTGCGCCGCCAATCCTGAAAATCCGGAAAAGCTTAGATGTCCGCCCCTCGAGTCAGTTTCGTCAGCCTTGGATGCCCGAAAGCCCTTGTGGATTCGGAGCGCATTATCACCCGCCTGCGCGCCGAAGGCTACGAGATCGCCCGCAAGCACGACGGCGCCGACCTGGTCGTCGTCAACACCTGTGGCTTCCTCGATTCGGCTCGCGACGAATCGCTCAACGCCATCGGCTCCGCACTTTCGGAGAATGGCAAAGTTATCGTCACCGGCTGCCTCGGCGCCGAGCCGGACGTCATCCGTGAAAGACATCCGAACGTCCTCGCCATCACCGGACCACAAGCTTATGAAAGCGTGATGGCGGCGGTGCATGAGGCTGCCCCCCCGAGCCATGATCCCCACATCGACCTTTTGCCGCCGCAAGGGGTCAAGCTCACGCCGCGCCACTATGCGTATCTCAAGATTTCGGAAGGCTGCAACAACCGCTGCACCTTCTGCATCATCCCGGCGCTGCGTGGCGACCTCGTATCGCGGCCGGCGGCCGACGTGTTGCGCGAAGCCGAGAAGCTGGCCAAGGCCGGGGTCAAGGAGATCCTCGTCATCTCGCAGGATACCAGCGCCTACGGCATCGATATCAAATACCAGACCAGCATGTTCGGCGATCGCGAAGTGCGGGCGAAATTCCTCGATCTATCGGAAGAACTGGGCAAGCTCGGTGTCTGGGTGCGCATGCACTATGTCTATCCCTACCCGCATGTCGCAGACGTCATCCCACTGATGGCCGAAGGCAAGATCGTTCCCTATCTCGACATTCCGTTCCAGCACGCCTCGCCGCAGGTGCTGAAGAACATGCGCCGGCCCGCTCATGGCGAAAAGACGCTCGAGCGTATTCGCGGCTGGCGCGACATCTGCCCGGACCTTGCCATCCGCTCCACCTTCATCGTCGGCTTCCCCGGCGAGACGGATGACGATTTCGAGATGCTGCTCGACTGGCTGGACGAGGCCAAGATCGACCGCGCCGGCTGTTTCAAATACGAGCCGGTCAGAGGCGCCCGCTCCAACGAGCTCGGCCTCGAGCAAGTGCCGCAGGAGATCAAGGAAGCCCGCTGGCACCGCTTCATGCAGCGCCAGCAGAAGATTTCGGCAACGCAGCTAACCAAGAAAATTGGCAAGCGCCTGCCGGTCCTGATCGACGAGGCGCATGGCAATTCGGCCAAGGGCCGGACCAAATACGACGCGCCCGAAATCGACGGTTCGGTCCATATCCAGTCGCGGCGGCCACTGCGCGCCGGCGAAATCGTCACGGTCAAGATCGAGCGCGCCGACGCTTACGACCTTTACGGCTCAGCAGTCTGATATTCCGTCCAAAATGAAAAGGGCGCCGCGTGGCGCCCTTTCGTTCGATATGTTTCCGACCACCTACTGCGGCAGCTTGTCGTCGACGCCCTTCACGTAGAAATTCATGCCGAGCAACGTGGCGTCGTCGGCGACCTCGCCCGCCTTCAGCCAAGGTGTGCCGTCCTGCTTGGCGATCGGCCCGGTGAAGGGGTTCCAGCCGTCGGCGATCTTCTTGGTGGTGGCTTCGGCCATCGCCTTGACGTCGTCGGGCATGTTGGTGAACGGCGCCAGCTTGACGGCGCCGTCCTTAATGCCGAGCCAGACATTGTCGGGCTTCCAGGTGCCGTCGAGCGCCGCCTGGACGCGGCTGATGTAGTAGGGACCCCACTCGTCGGTCAGCGAGGTCAGCTGCGCGTGCGGCGCGAACTTGATCATGTCGGAGGACTGCCCGAAGCCGTGCAGCTTGCGCTCCTCCGCCACCTGCAAGGCAGCGGTCGAGTCGGTGTGCTGGACGATGATATCGGCGCCCTGGTCGAACAATGCCTTGGCAGCATCGGCCTCCTTGCCCGGATCGAACCAGGAGTTCACCCACACGATCTTCGCCTTGAAGTTCGGGTTGATCGACTGTGCGCCGAGCATAAAGGAATTTATGCCCATCACCACTTCCGGGATCGGGAAGGAAACGATGTAGCCGGCGACGCCCGACTTCGATTGCTTGGCGGCGATCTGGCCAAGCACGTAGCGGCCTTCGTAGAAACGCGCATTGTAGATGCCGAGATTTTCGGCCGTCTTGTAGCCGGTGGCGTGCTCGAACATCACCTTGGGGAATTTCTTGGCGATCTTCACTTCCGGGTCCATGAAGCCGAAGGACGTGCCGAAAATGATCTTGCATCCCTCGCGCGCCAGGCGCTCGAAGGCGCGGTCGGCATCGGGGCCTTCGGAGACGTTTTCGAGATAGGCGGTCTCGACCTTGTCGCCGAGTGCCTTTTCCACCTCGAGGCGGCCTTGGTCGTGCTGGTAGGAGTAGCCGAAATCGCCGATCGGGCCGGTGTAGACCCAGCACGCCTTCAGCTTGTCCGCCGCCTCGGCTGATGCCGCCAGCGACAATGCGGCCGTCGTCGCCATCAGGGCAATAAGCAGTTTTTTCATTGTGTTACCTCTCTGAGTTAAGCCTTGGAGCTTCCGTCTTTTTGTTGTCAACGATCCGGAACGAATGGCTGGCCCAAGGAGGCCGGCGTGTTCATCATCGTCAAACGCTTGTTGCGCGAGATTAGAACGAGAACCACGACGGTTGCCAGATAGGGCAGCGAAGAAAGCAGTTGCGAGGGAAACGATTTTAAGAACGCAATTAACTTGTAGAGCAACCAGGGCGCGTCGACGAAGTCCTGCAGATTTATGGCTTGGACGTGAAGCTGGCCAACCCAGATCGCGCCGAAAATATAGGCGCCGGCCAGCACCCGCCATGGCCGCCAGGAGGCGAAGACGACCAGAGCCAGCGCGATCCAGCCGCGGCCGGCGGTCATGTTCTCCACCCATTGCGGTGTGTAGACCAGCGATAGGTGACCGCCGGCGAGGCCGGCACAAGCGCCGCCGAAAATCACTGAGAGATAGCGGTAGCGGATGACGTGGATGCCAAGCGCATGGGCGGATGCATGGCTGTCGCCGATCGAGCGCAGCGTGAGCCCGGTGCGGGTCTTGAACAGGAACCACATGACGGCGGCGGTCAGCGCGATCGAGATGTAGAAGATTGGATCCTGGCCGAACAGCAGCCTGCCAACGACCGGGATTGCGGTCAGGCCGGGAATATCGAGGTTTGGCAGCCTTTCGCCGGGCTGGCCGACAAAATTCGTTCCCATCATGCCGGAAAGGCCGAGGCCGAGCAGTGTCAGCGACAGGCCGGTGGCCACCTGATTGGTGGCCAGCGACAGCGTCATGACGGCGAACAGCAGCGAGAACACTGCCCCCATGGTGATTGCCGCCAACAGCCCTATCCAAGGCGAGCCGGTGAGATAGCCGGCGCCGAAACCGCCGACGGCACCCATGATCATCATTCCTTCGACGCCGAGATTGAGCACACCCGAACGTTCGACCACCAGTTCGCCGATCGCCGCGATCAGCAGCGGCGTCGCCGCCGTCGCGATGGTCAAGAGGATGTTGACGGTGATGTCCATCAGCGGGCTTCCTCCAACTTCGGCGCTGCCTCGAGCTTCGGCGCGGAAAAGCCGGTCAGGCGAATGCGGTAATGGATGAGCGTGTCGCAGCCGAGCACGAAGAACAAAAGCATGCCCTGGAACACGCGCGCCACCTTGTCGGAGATGCCGAGCGCGCTTTGCACTGCCTCGCCGCCCAGATAGGTCAGCGCCAGCACAAGGCCTGCGGCGACGATGCCGAGCGGATTGAGCCGGCCGAGAAATGCCACGATGATAGCGGTAAATCCGTAGCCGGGCGAGATCACCGGCTGCAATTGTCCGATGGCTCCCGAGACCTCCGAAATCCCTGCAAGTCCGGCCAGTGCGCCCGACAGCAGGAAGGCAAAGAAGACCATGCGGTTAAGGCCAAACCCGGCGAAGCGCCCTGCCCTCGGGCTTGAGCCGAGCACGCGGACCTCGAAGCCTTTCAGCATACGGCTCATCAGGATCCAGATCAGGATCGCCGCGATCAACGCGAAGGCAAATCCCCAGTTTGCCCGGCCGGATTCAGGGAGGAGTTCAGGCAGTATGGCCGAGTCGTTGAACTGGATGGTCTGCGGGAAACCGTGGCCCTGCGGATCGCGCCACGGCCCGCGTACGAGCCAATCGAGGAAGAGCTGGGCGACATAGACCAGCATCAGGCTGGTCAGGATCTCGTTGGTGTTGAAGCGCGTCTTCAGCAGTGCCGGGATTGCAGCATAGGCGGCCCCACCGACCATGCCGAGCAGAAGCATCAGCGGCAGCACCAATGGGCCTTCGAACTGCGGAAACAGCACGGGGATGATCGAGCCGACAATGCCGCCCAGGATGAACTGGCCTTCGGCGCCGATGTTCCAGATGTTGGCCTTGTAGCAGACCGACAGTCCGACCGCGATCAGGATCAGGGGGGCGGCCTTGATTGCCAGCTCATGCAGCTGCCAGACCTGGCTGATCGGTTCGATGAAGTAGATGCGGAACGCGGTTAACGGGTTGACGCCGAGCAGCGCGAACATGATGGCACCGGCAATGATCGTCAAAACGAAAGCGATGAAAGGCGAGAGTGCCGAAAACAGCATCGAGCGCTGCGGGCGTTTTACAAGTTCGAGGCGCATCAAGCCGTCTCCAGCGTATGTTCGGCATGACCGGGTTCGGCGCCGCCCATCAGCAGCCCGATTTTCTCGAATGTCGCTTCAGCTATCGGCAGCGGCTTCGACAGTTCGCCATTGTGCATGACCGTGATCGCATCGGAAATCTCGAACAGCTCGTCGAGGTCCTGGCTGATCACCAGCACCGCCGAGCCGCTGCGCGCCAGTTCGATCAGCGCCTGGCGGATGTGGGCCGCCGCACCCGCGTCGACCCCCCAGGTCGGCTGATTGACCACCAAGACGCTCGGCCGGCGGTCGAGTTCGCGGCCAACGATGAATTTCTGCAGATTGCCGCCCGAAAGAGCCGCAGCCTCCGGATCCGGCGCGCTCTTGCGCACGTCCATTGCCTTTATGATGCGCTGGGCAGCGGTATGGATCGCATCGCCCTTGACCATTCCACCGGCGCCGACAAACATCTTGCCATCGGTGGCGTGGCGCGACAGAAGCAGGTTCTCCGAAAGCTTCATGCGCGGTGCTGCGCCATGGCCGAGCCGCTCTTCCGGGACGAAGGCAGCGCCCATCAGACGCCTGCCGGTGATGGTGAGGCCGCCGGCATCCTTGCCGCGGATGCGGACCGAGCCGGCATCCTGCTGCAGCACCTCGCCGGAAACGGATTCGAAGAATTCGCCCTGGCCGTTGCCGGCCACACCGGCAATGCCGATCACCTCGCCGGCGCGGACCTCGAGATTGATGTTCCTGAGCGGGATCGAGAACGGGGTCGCCGGCCTGCGGGTGAGTTCGCGGATTTGAAGCAGCGTCGGCGCGGTCTCGATACCCTCGGCCGGCGCCCGCACCACGGCCTGCACCTCGTTGCCGACCATCATCCGCGCCAACGAAGACGCGGTTTCCTGGCGCGGATTGCAATGGCCGACCACCTTGCCGTGACGCAGCACGGTGGCGCGGTCGCAGATCCGTTTGACCTCTTCCAGCCGGTGCGAAATGTAGAGGATGGACTTTCCTTCCGAACGCAGCCGTTCGAGCGTCTCGAACAACTTATCGGCCTCCTGCGGCGTCAGCACCGAAGTTGGTTCGTCGAGGATGATAAGTTGCGGCGTCTGCAGCAGGCAGCGGATGATTTCGATGCGCTGACGCTCGCCGACCGACAGATCACCGACCAGCGATAGCGGATCGAGAGGCAGGCCGTAACTGTAGGAGAGCGCCCTCGCCTTGGCCGCGATCGTGCTGATCGGCGAGCCGTCATCCAGCGACAGCGCGATGTTCTCCGCCGCCGTCAGCGCTTCGAACAGGGAAAAATGCTGGAAAACCATGCCGATGCCGAGCTTTTTTGCGGTGCCGGGGCTGGTGATTCTGACCGCCTGGCCATTCCAGAAAATCTCGCCGGAATTCGGTTCCAGCGATCCAAACAGCATTTTCACCAGGGTCGACTTGCCGGCGCCGTTCTCGCCAAGCAACGCGTGGATCTCACCCTTGGCAATGTTGAGATCGACATGGTCGCACGCCGTCAACGTGCCGAATATCTTTGTGAGGCCGCGAACCTCAAGCAGGTTTGCGCCGTCCTGATCTGCACTCACGGTGCCTCCATCTGGTTTGCCAGACATGTTCTGTGTTCCCGCAAGCATCGTATGCGGGGGCTGCTCTCTACGGTAAGCGCCTCACGACTTGAAAGAGCTTCAAGAATTTCAGCGGAAACTCAAGCGGTAAAGAGCAGTTCGCAAGAACGGCGGCGTCGGCGGCCCGAAACGGCGGGCGCCTAAGGGATAAGTATTGTTGTCCCGGTGGTCCTGCGCCCTTCGAGATCGGAATGCGCCTTGCCGGCCTCGCTGAGCGCGTAACGCTGGTTTATCTTGATCTTGACGGCGCCGCTGAGCACCACGTCGAACAAGGCGGCGGCGGAAACCTCGAGGTCTTCGCGCCTGGCATTATAGACGAACAGCGTCGGCCGCGTTGCGAACAGCGAGCCCTTCTGCGCCAGCAACGAGATGCTGAAGGGCGGGATCGGCCCAGACGATTGACCGAAGCTGACGAAAGTGCCGAGCGGCCGCAGGCAATCGAGCGAGGCTGGAAATGTGTCGTTGCCGACTGAATCGTAGACAACGTCGCATTTCTTGCCACCGGTGATAGCGGCAACGCCGGCCACGAAATCCTGTTCGCGATAGTTGATCACGTGGTCGAAGCCATGCGCCTTGGCGAGCTCGATCTTGTCGGTGGAACTCGCCGTGCCGATCACTGTCGCGCCGAGATGCTTGGCCCATTGGCCGAGGATCAGCCCGACACCGCCGGCCGCCGCATGAAACAGGATCGTGTCGCCGGCTTTCACCTTGAATGTACGGCGCAACAGATATTCGGCGGTCATGCCCTTTAGCATCATGGCTGCGGCCTGTTCGTCGCTGATGCCGTCCGGCACCTTCACCACGCGGTCGGCGGCGATCACGCGCTGCCCGGCATAGGCGCCGGTCGTCACGGCGTAGGCGATGCGATCGCCGGGTTTGAGCCAGTCGACATCCGAGCCGACATCCAAGACCACGCCGGCCGCCTCGCCGCCAGGGATCAGCGGAAATCCGCCCTGCGGCGGATAAAGGCCAGAGCGATAATAGACGTCGATGAAATTGAGACCGATCGCGGTATGCTTGACCAGGATCTGTCCCGAGCCCGGCTGCCCGGGATCGGCATCCTCATAGGTCAGGACCTCCGGGCCGCCATGGGCATGGATGCGGATCGCTTTGGACATTTTCTGGCTCTCTTGGGATCAGGCTTTCTTATCCGACTTGGCGCCGAGATTTGGGAAGAACTGCATGATAGCGCCGATGCAGGCGAGGTAAAGCCCGGTGAACGTAATCCCGAATTTGATGAAATCGCTGACCTGCTCGCCCAGCACGCCGATCTGGTCGTAGAAGGAGGCAAGTGCGGCCTGCGCCAGCGCCAGCGCGCCGAAAGCGCACCAAAGCAGCGTCATGCCGAGATTGATTGGCCGCAGCCGCTTCACCCGCACCGGATGGATGAAATTGATCGGCACGAAGGTGAGAATGGCGGCCACCACGACCACCGCGAAAGAAACCCATTGTCCGGGCTCGATGACGAACAGCGTGAACACCACCATGTTCCAGACGACCGGAAAGCCCTTGAAGAAATTCTCCTTCGTCTTCATGCCGGTATCGGCATAGTAGATTGCGCTCGACACCACGATGATCGCCGCCGACAGGAACGACAGGCGCTCGCCCATGAAGCCGCGCTGATAGAGCGCGAAGGCCGGAATCAACACGTAGGTCACGTAGTCGATGATGTTGTCGAGCAGTTCGCCCGACCAAGTCGGCAGGATTTCCTTGACATCGAGCTTCCTGGCGATCGGCCCGTCGATGCCGTCGACGAAAAGCGCCAGCCCCAGCCACCAGAACATCGCCGTCCAGCGCTGCTCGCTTGCTGCCACTAGCGACAGAAACGCCAGGAATGAGCCCGACGCGGTCAAGAGATGGACCGAGAACGCCCGCGCCTGAGGCCATGTGACTTTCTTCTTCGGCCGCGGAATCCGGTCGGCGATTTTCCTGGCCGTCGTCTTCTTGCTCACGGGCCCCGCCAGTCCAGCTTGCAGATTTCGGCCGAACGGCCAGCAAAGTTCCAGTTGCGGCCAAAGGCCCGCATTTTGCTCTTGTCGGATTTGGCGACGATGATTTCCGGCGCAATCCAGTATTCCGAATTGCTGATGACCGCATCCTTGTCGCGATCCTTGCCGGTGATTGGCGTCACCGCACCATCGATGATCTTCGGTATCTGAAAGATGCGTGTTTTTTCACGCGTCTCGTAGGTGATCGGCACCTGCTCGGCGCCGAGGAACTGTCCGACCAGGATGGAGAGCAGCGATGTGGTTCCACCGGCCTTGCCGGTGAATATCTTCGTCAGTCCCTTCACAGCGTAAACCGAGGCGCGCTTGTCGATGAACAGGCCCGCTGTCCAGTTGCCGCGGCTCATATAACCGGGGATTTCCATGACCAGCCCAAGATTGAGACCGGACAGGTCGACCTCTCCGAAATGGCCGGCATCGATCCGGAACCCCGCCCAGGTTTGGCAATAGCCTTCCGTAGGCGGATGATTGCCGAGCGACAGAACGCAAGGGCAAAAAACCGTGCAATTGCAGGAAAGGATGAGCTCTCCCTTCATTGCCCAGTTTTGATCTGTCATCGAATTCTCCCCCTCATGCCGAGACTACTAGTAGCGCGGCTGCCCAGACAAGAAGTATCGCACCGCCCAGCCGCGTCGGCAGATTGCCTGCCGTCTGTTTTTCGACCAGGCTGAACAAGCCGATCAGCGCCATCCAGAACACGTTCATCACACCGACGGCAAACATTACCAGCATCAGCGCCCAGCAGCATCCAAGGCACCACAGGCCCTGCTCCATACCGAGCCGGAAAATGCGAATGGGCCTGGCGCTCCAGTTGGCGAACAGGACCGAGAACGGATTTCTGCACTTCTCCAGACAGGCTTCCTTCAGCCAGCTGAACTGATAGAGACCAGCGATCGACAGCGCGGCTGCTCCGGCAATTCCAAGCAGCGGATCGAGCATCTGCCCGGATGACACGAATGCATGGACTGCGAGCGTCAGGGCAGCGAATATTGCCGAGGCGGCAAGCCAGACGCTCAAATATCCAGCGACAAGGATCAGCGGATGGGCAACGGGTTCCCCCTTGATCCTGGCGGTATCTGCGATCTCGCAATAGGTGCGGATCATCGGCGCCGCGGAGGGCAGCATGGTCGCGATGGCCATCAACAGCCACATCGCGGTGAGTGCCCCGCCTTGCGCGCCTACGCTTGCGCGAAGCGGCGCCGGCGCAAGGCAAAGGGCGAAGAAACGCGCAAGGAAATCCGGCAGCGGCAGTTGCGGCAGGTTCCCCAGCATCGTGTCGCCGGGTGCATCGGTGCCCGGGAGCCGGCTTACGGCACCACGAACTGCCATTGCGCCGAGAAGGAGCCAGGCAAGGGCGATGCCCATGCCGGCAACGACGCTCACCGTCAGTCGAGGGCTGCGCGCAACGCTCGCCATCGCGCGGCCGGTGCCGTCGAGGTGGCTGAAATCGTCTTGTTGGCCGGTCATGGCAACCGAATGGGCCGAATCGCCGCGTTGATCAAGCCGCATCACCTGACCTATATGGACCAGCAGGTCGGACGGGCCTCACCTCGCAATTCGGAAGCCGAATTTGAACCATCGGGAAACAGCACGGATACTGGTCGCCGGCAGCGGCCCTGCGGGGCTGATCGCGGCGCTTGGCTTTGCCGAGGCGGGCTTTCCCGTGACGCTCGTCGGACCCGATGCAGCCGGCCCCGACGGCCGGACGACAGCCTTGATGAACCCTGCCCTGAAGATGTTCGAACGGCTAGGGATCTTCGACGGAATCAGGCCGCACGCAGCGCCGCTCAAGGTGATGCGTATCGTTGACGCAACCAACCGGCTGATCCGCAGCCCGACAGTGACCTTTCGCGCCAGCGAGATCAACGAAGAGCAATTCGGGCTGAACTTGCCCAACAGCGTTCTCAACCGCACGCTAGCCGAGGCTGTCGCGCATTCGGGCATCGAATGGCGAAAGTCGATGGTGGAGGCATGGCGCCTCGATGCCGACCATGCCCATGCCGTTCTCGCCGACGGCAGCGAGGTTGAGGCATCGTTGGCAGTTGCCGCCGATGGCCGTCAGTCGCCGGCCCGCGAGGCAGCCGGCATCCGGACCTCGATCCGATCCTATCCGCAGGCGGCGTTGGTGCTCAATTTCGGTCACCGCAGCGACCATGCCTTCACCTCGACCGAATTCCACACCGAGACCGGTCCGTTCACACAGGTTCCCCTGCCCGGCAACCGGTCCAGCCTTGTCTGGGTGCTCGAACCCGATATCGCCAAGGACCTTGCAGCACTCGACGACGCCGAGCTTTCGACGCGGGTCGAACAGCGAATGCAATCGATGTTGGGCCGCGTGTCGGTTGAGCCCGGCCGGCAGATCTACCCACTTTCAGCGGTGAGCCCGTGGCGGTTTGCGCATCGCCGCGTGGCACTTGTCGGTGAAGCCGCCCACGTGTTTCCCCCAATCGGCGCGCAAGGCCTCAATCTCGGCATCCGGGATATCGACGACCTGATTGGTGCCGCAAGCAGAAACCGCTCGGACCCGGGCGCCGCCAAGGCGCTTGCAGCCTATGATTTCAAGCGGCGGCCGGACATTCTGGCGCGCAGCAGCGCGGTCAACCTGCTCAACATGTCGTTGCTTTCCGACATGCTGCCGGCTCAGATGGCGCGCAGCGCTGGCCTTGGCGCGCTTGAGAGGTTTGCGCCGTTACGGGCGTTTTTCATGCGCGAGGGTCTTCGACCCGGCAGCGGTTTTGCGGCGTTTTTTGGCGGATTGCGAAAACCGGCTGAGCGATAGCGATCTTGGCCACCGCCCTTGATCCGCATCTCGCGATGCTCAACCCGGCATCACGGGGATCGGGATTGAATTGACGCGGCGTCTGCGCCAAATAATGACGATGTCGACCTTAAGGTCTGGGCCAATCTTTGCCGGACCGATGCGTAAGAATCTAAAGTCCTGGAGCGTTCCTTGCGTGTTCCAGGATGCGTGGCGTTCAAGAAGTTCAAGTGGTGAGTGCGATGAAGACAGCCAAATTCTCGATCGGACAGGTGGTTCGGCACCGGCTGTTTCCGTTCCGCGGCGTCATTTTCGACGTCGATCCGCAATTCGCCAATACCGACGAATGGTACGAGGCGATCCCCGCTGACGTGCGGCCGCGCAAGGACCAGCCTTTCTATCATCTGCTCGCCGAGAATTCCGAAACGGAATACATCGCCTATGTGTCCGAGCAGAATTTACTCGAGGACCGGTCGGGCGAACCGGTCCGGCATCCGCAGATTGGTGAAATGTTCGACAAGAAGCCGGACGGGCGCTACGAGCCGAAGCACCAATTGAGACATTGACTTAGTCGGAATCTGGCTGGACTGGGACAGGCTTGAGACATGGCTGGACCCGACAAACAGCCGGTCCAAACGAAAAAAGCGGGGTATAAGCCCCCGCTTTTTTGTTGGTTCGAAAACCCGTCGATCAGTTGGCGGCCTTCGCCTTTTCCTGCTCTTCCTTGAGCTTCTTGGCAAAGTCCTGATTGTTCTTGGCGACGAACTCCTGGAGCTTCTTCTGTCGGTCCTCGATGTCCGACTGCTGCAGCGGCGGGCCGTCGAAGGCGCCGCTGAAGCCGGTCAGCGCGATCTTGATCGGGTTCGGCTGGTTCTGGAAATTGACCGAGGTCAGCGTCAGGTTCGAACCTTTCTTGAAGGACGCGACGAGCTGATCGGTCAGCGGCACTTCCGCCACGCAGCGATCCGGAAAACAGATCACATAGTCGAGCTTCTGCGCCTTGCCGCCGTCGATCTGGAGGCCGATGCCGGGAGGAACGAGACGGCCGGTCGGAACCGTCACCTGGAACACCTTGCGGTTCACCTTGCCCTTCAATTCGATCAGGCTGACGCCAGTGATGAGCTGGCCGTTGCCGGCGGTGGTGATGTTCTGGACATTGCAGATGTCGACGTCTTCCTGCTTGGTGCAGGCCTTGAACCAGCCTTGCGGAATCTGCTGTTGCTGCTGCGCGGAAGCAGCGGGAATCCCGGCGCCCAGAATGCCGACTACGCCAGCGGCCATGACCGACAGGCGGTACGCGTTGCTGTTCAGGCTCGTCATGTCGTGCATTCCTCTCAAATGATCCCGGAACCGGCTTTTTTCATGCCGTGTGGTCCAGCTACCTGTTGCCGAAATGAGGCAACAGAATGACTTCGGACGGCGTGTTACACTGCAAGCGGTGCCGAATCCAGCCCGGGTCTCGCGAATCTTGGCCGAGGGATAGGCTCAAGGGGTTGGCCGGTGCACGACCGGCTCATGTATGCTGCGCATCGAATCGGGAAGGAGACAGTCATGGGCCGCGTTGTCGTTTGGCTGATCGCCACAATGTTGTTTGTCGGCCTTTCCCTGCAGCCGGGCCTGTCGGAACCGAAGCACGCGCTTGCCATGCAGGGCGAGCCGGCGCTGCCATCCGACTACAAGCATTTCAACTATGTGAATCCCGACGCGCCGAAAGGCGGCAGCATTACCTATTGC
>NZ_JAMYOX010000026.1:0-83826 GCF_040320025.1 Mesorhizobium sp. M0808 | reverse complement strand
GTTCAAGGAGCGCTACGGCATGCGGCGCCTGCGCTTCTTCAACCTCGCCGCCAACCGCACGCAATGCATACTAGCCGCCTGCGCCTACAATCTGCGGACCATGGTCGGCGCCCTCTATCCACCTGGCGGAAAGCCGGCATGAGGAGGAGTCTGTCTAAAATCGGCCTAAAATCGGCGGATCGGCCGGTCATGCCGGTCGATGCCATACCAAGCCGTCGAAAACTGCTTTCCCGGCCATCAAAAAAGCCCCATTAACTCACCAACCAGGATTTCGCTTCCCCGTGCAAAGCCCTCACAAGGGGAGAAGGGAAGAACCAGGAAGCGTCGGTCAGGAGCGCGGCCTGTTCTTTTGCGGGTCGTAATGGGCGAAGGCGACGACGCGCGCCGGCAGCCGCTTGCTGTGGCCGTCGAGCTTGCCGATCTCGACCTCGGTGCCGATCGCCGAATGCGCGACGTCGAGCCTGGCCAGCGCGATGGTCTTGTTCAGCACCGGCGAGCGCATGCCGGAGGTGACGACGCCGATCTGGGCCCGGCCGACATGCACGCAATCGCCGTGGCCGACCGCGATATTGGCGTCGATGTCGAGGCCGACCAGCTTCTTCTGCGGGTTTTCCTTGCGCCGGATCAGCGCCTCGCGGCCGATGAAATCGTCGCTCTTGGTCTTCAGCGGTACGGTGAAGCCGATGCCGGCCTCGAACGGATCCGTCTGGTCGGAAAACTCGTGAGCAGCAAAGATCAGCCCGGCCTCGATGCGCACCATATCGAGCGCCTGCAGCCCCATCGGCTTCAGGCCGTGCGGCTGGCCGGCCTGCCAGATCGCGTCGAAGACCTTTTCGGCGTCGCGCGGATGGCACCAGATCTCGTAGCCGAGCTCGCCGGTGTAACCGGTGCGCGAGACAACGACCGGAATGCCGTTGCCGCCGCCGATGCGGGCAACGGCGAAACGGAACCATTCGAGTTCGTCGATCGACGGCTGCAGCGGCGAGGTCCAGATGATCTGCCGCAGGACGTCGCGGCTTTTCGGCCCCTGCACGGCAACATTGTGCATCTGGTCGGTCGACGAGCGCACCAGCACGTTGAGGCCGAGCTTTGTCGCCGTCTCGCGCAGCCATTCGCCGGATAGATCGTCGCCGCCGACCCAGCGGAAATTATCCTTGCCGAGCCTGAGCAGCGTGCCGTCGTCGATCATGCCGCCATGCTCGTAGCACATGGCGGAATAGACGACCTGGCCGACGCCGAGCTTCTTGATGTCGCGGGTCAGCGTGTATTGCAGCAGCGCCTCGGAGTCCGGCCCGGTGACCTCGAACTTGCGCAGCGGCGACAGGTCCATGATCACGGCGTCCTGCCGGCAGGCCCAGTATTCATCGATCGGGCCTTGCCTGGCGAAGGAATTGGCCAGCCAATAGCCCTTGTACTCGACGAAGTTGCGGGTGTGCTTGGCAAAGCTCGAATGAAAGGCGGTCTCGCGGGTCATTTTCGGTTCCGAATCGGGCGTCATGCGTCTGGCGATCGCTCGCGAGAATTTGTGCTGGCCGGGATAGGTTCGCACATGGATGTCGGTCAGGTTCCAGCCATTGGCCGGCGTCGTATCGTCGGGGCAGGCGGACGAGGCGCAGACGATGTCCGTGAGCGCCCTGAGTAGCACATAGTCGCCCGGCCGCGACCACGGCTCGTCCGATACCACGACGCCATGCGCGTCGATGGCCGTGTTGAAGAAGAAGTTGATCGCCATCCAGCCGGCGCGAGGCGTGACACCCTTGTCGGCCAGCGCGTGGTTGAAATTCTCCGAGCAGTTGGGATGGCCGGGATAACCGATGTCGTCGTAATATTTGGCCGCGCAGGCGAGCGCGAATGCATCGTGGCGGCCGCAAGTGTCCTGCACAACCTCGACCAGCGGCTCCATGTCCTGGTCGTAGTATTTCGAGTGCAGACCGGGCATCGGATAGCTCGAACCCATCAGCGTGCGCGTCGTCGTCACGTCGAGCGGATGATCGCGGCCCTTGTCCAGCTTGCGCGCCGAAAAGCACTGGAAGTCGGTGCATTGGCGCCCGTCGACATCGATGATCTGCAGATAGTCGCCCGCCTTGACGAAGTAGGCCTCCGCCGTCGCCGAATGGACGCGCAGGTCGAGCACGGGATCGGCCAGCGGGTCGGCAAGCCTGGATTTCGCCGCAGGGCGGATGGTGGCGCGGCGGACGATGACGCTAAGCGGCGTCGCCGTATCGTGGCCGTCGACCAGCATCGGCCCGCCGGGCGCGGCAATCAGCATCGACCCATCGCGGGCGACGGTAAAAGCCTGTTCGGTACCGGCAGGGGTGGCGCCGCCGAAAACGCGAACCGCCTTCGCCTGGTCGAGCTGCACCTGGCGCCGCTCGAGCCCCCGGCGCAAGGATGCGAGGCTGTCGTCGCCTTCGGCCAGCAGCGCCTTGATGCCGGCGGCATTGCTGTTCGATTTCTCGCCGAGAATGCCGGGATCGGTCGCGTCGCTGCTGTCCCATGCCAGCAGCTCGCAGGCCTGCCCGCCCTCGACATCGCGCACGGTGACAATGTCGCCGGCCTCGACCTCGATCAGCATCGCGCCATTGCCCTGAACCGAGTAGCGCTCCATCCCGGCCGGCAGCGTAATCTGGCCTGGCCGCAGGATCAGGCTCGGCCGGGGCGGTCCGGCGACGACGGGGTAGGGCGACTGGCTCATCTCAACCTTGGTTTCGAGAAACAAGTTTGCCTGTGTGTAAAATTATTTTAGCGGGAAGAATAGCAGGGGGATCGGGTTTGGCAAGGTGAAGGTGGCACAAGCTCCCCCTTCTCCCCTTGTGGGAGAAGGTGTCGCCGAAGGCGACGGATGAGGGGTGTCCCAGGGAACGCCAGCCTCTCACTCCGCTGGAACACCCCTCATCCGTCTCGGCGTTGCGCGCCGATCCACCTTCTCCCACAAGGGGAGAAGGGAAGACGCGCCAAGGCTATGCCAACTCCTCGTTGTGGCTGATCTCGACGCCATACTCGGCGGCAGCGTCCAGCATCGTATGCCACAGGCTTTCCGCGAAGGTGGCGAACACCAGAAGATTGAACACCGCCTGTCCGTCCGGCCGGTCATTGCCACGCCAGAGATTGATGCTGGTGTGATCGACCGAGGTCGCCGCAGCGGTGCCGGCCGGGAACGCCGCGGGGTGCAGGTCTAGCGACGACAGTTTGGCCAGCATCGCGCGCGCCTTTTCTCCGGAAACGCTGATCAGCGCGCGGGCATGCGACTGGTCGGACAACGAGGCGGATTGCGCAAACGCCTGGCTCAGCGGTTCGCTCGGGTGCTTGCCGCCATTGGACAGGACCAGGAGCTGATCCGGTCCCGACCAGATCAGCGTAGCGTCGGGAGTTTGGGTCGCCTTGGGCGTTTCCGGGGCGGCAACGCCGAAGCGGGTTTCGGCGGCCTTCCCCAGTTCTGCCGCTTTGCCGCGCCGCGCCATCACCTGGATCAGGTCGAAATTGCGGATCTCGGTGAGCGATACGCCGGCCGCCGTGCCGCGCGCGCCATAGGCGCCGACAACAAGCGCTTTCTCCAGCGGACTGCGGGCAATCCAGGAAAACTCAGCCACGCTGGCGCCCTCCATCCGGATCGTAGAAGACGGGACTGCACAGCTCGACGTCGTAGTCTTCGCCGCGCAGCGGGTCATGCGCATGGACGATTTCGCCGATGCGCTCGCGCCCGCGCTCAACCAGTGCCAACCCAATCCACTGGTCGAGCGTCGGCGAGAAGCAGACCGAGGTGACGTAGCCCTGGTCGTTATCGGGACCGGGCGTCTCGCCCTTCGGGATGATATGCGCGCCGGAACGCAGGCGGCGCGTCTTGTCGACCGGCTTGATGCCGACCACGACCTGGCGGTCCGGCGCAATCAGCGCCTCGCGCCCGGCCATGACGCGGCCGATGAAATCTTTCTTGCTGGACATCATCTTGCCCAACCCGAGGTCGGCGGCGGTCGTCGTGCCGTTCAGCTCCGGGCCGGCGACATGGCCCTTTTCGATGCGCATGACGCCGAGCGCCTCGGTACCGTAGGGCGTAACGCCGAACGGCTTGCCGGCCAGCATCAAATTGCGCACCAGCGCCTCGCCATAGCGGGCGGGAACCGAAATCTCGAACGCCATTTCGCCCGAAAACGAGATGCGGAACAGCCGCGCCTTGATGCCACCGCGAAGCGCGACTTCCCGCGCCCCCATGAACGGAAAACCTTCGTTCGACAAATCCTCGGACGGAGCGACGATTTCCCGGAGCAGGTCACGGGTCTTCGGCCCGGCGATCGAGAATTGCGCCCACTGGTCCGAGACGGATGTCAGCTGAACGTCGAATTCGGGGAACAGCACCTGCCGGCAGAATTCGAGATGCTGCATCACCAGCCCGGCCTTGGCGGTGGTGGTGGTCAGGAAATAGTGGTCCTCGGCCAGCCGTGACGTCGTGCCGTCGTCATAGACGATGCCGTCCTCGCGCAGCATCAGCCCGTAGCGGGCTTTGCCGACGGCGAGACTGGAGAAGGTGTTGATGCGGACGCGGTCGAGAAAGGCGCCGGCATCCGGGCCGTGCACGTCGATCTTGCCGAGCGTCGAGACATCGCAGAAGCCGACGCCGGAGCGCACCGCCTTGACCTCGCGGGTGACCGATTCCAGCCAGTCCTTTTCGCCGGCGCGCGGATACCATTGCGCGCGCTTCCACAGGCCGGTGTCGACGAAGATCGCGCCCTGTTCGGCCGCCCAGTGATGCGATGGCGTCAGCCGCGTCGCATGGAAATTCTCGTCACGGTGATGGCCGGCGAAGGCGCCGATGGCGACCGGCACATAGGGCGGGCGGTAGATCGTCGTGCCGGTTTCGGGGATCGATTTGCCGCTGATTGCCGCCATGATGGCGAGACCGGCGACGTTCGAGGTCTTGCCCTGGTCGGTGGCCATGCCGAGCGTCGTATAGCGCTTGAGATGCTCGACCGATTCGAAACCTTCGCGCTGCGCCAGTTCGATGTCGGACGCGGTCACGTCATGCTGGTAATCGACGAAGGCTTTCCCTTTGCCGGCCACATACCAAAGCGGCGTCAGCGAAAACGCCTCGCTGTCGGCGACCGGCGATGTGCCGGCATTGCCGCTGCGTCCAGCACTCTGCGCTGCCGCAGCACCCGCGGCAAAGCCCTGGCGCAGGCAGTCGCCCAGCCCGAAGGCGCCGTTGGCGGCGCCGGCGGCCACCATGCCGGGCGGCGCACCATCCGGCACGAAGGCTGCGATATCGTCCTGCCATTTCGGCCGGCCGCGATGATAGGAGGTCAGCCCGACCGCCGGATTCCAGCCGCCGGACACGGCAAGCCCGTCGGCTTCGACTTCCGCCCGTGCGCCGCCGGTCAGCGCCACCACGATTTTCCGGACCCCGTCCTTGCCGCCTTCGACGCCGCTGACCGAGCCGTTGAGCACGGCAAAGCCGCCTTTGGCGGCAAGCGCGCGATGCGCGGCGGAGACGTCCGGGCGCGCATCGACGACCGCCGCGATCTGCAAACCGGCGCCAAGCGCGGGCTCGACCGTGCGCCAGCCATCCTCATTGTTGGTGAACAGCGCGATCCTCTTGGCAGGGGTAACCGCGTAGCGCGCGACATAGGTCCGCATAGCCGAAGCCATCATCACGCCCGGCGTGTCGTTACCGGCAAAGACGATCGGCCGCTCGATGGCGCCGGCGGCGACGACGCAGCGCTTGGCCACGATCCGCCACAGCCGCTGGCGCACCTGGTGCTCGGGCGGCGAGGGCAGGTGGTCGTTGACCCGCTCGATGGCGCCATAGGTGCCGCCATCATAGACGCCGAACAATGTCGTGCGGGTCATGATGCGGACATCGGGCAGTGCGGCAAGTTCGGCCAGCGTGCGCGTAATCCATTCGGCCGCCGGCGCGCCGTCGATCATGCCGCCGTCGGCGAGCAGACGGCCGCCAAGCGCAAAATCTTCCTCGCACAGGATGACGCGGGCGCCGCCGCGCCCGGCCGCCAGTGCCGCAGCCAGCCCGGCCGGGCCGGACCCGGCAATCAGCACGTCGCAATGCGCCCACGCCTTGTCGTAATGGTCGGGATCGGCGACGCCTGCAGCGCGGCCGAGGCCGGCGGCGCGGCGAATCGTTGGCTCGTAGATCGTTTCCCAGAATTTCGCCGGCCACATGAAGGTCTTGTAGTAGAAGCCGGCGACGAAGATCGGCGCGAACAGCTGATTGACCGCCATCAGATCGTGGCGCAGCGACGGCCAGCGGTTCTGGCTGGCGGCTTCGAGCCCGTCATAGAGTTCGGCCGTGGTCGCCTTGGTGTTCGGCTCGCGCCGCGCTCCGCTGCGCAGTTCGACCAGCGCGTTGGGCTCCTCCGAACCAGCGGTCAGGATGCCGCGCGGTCGATGGTATTTGAAAGAGCGGCCGACCAGCTTGACGCCATTGGCGATCAGCGCCGAGGCCAGCGTGTCGCCTTGGAAGCCGGCAAAGCTCTTGCCGTCGAAGCGGAAGGCCAGCGGCGCGGCGCGATCGATGAGACCGCCGCTCTCCAGCCGATGTATCTGCGCGGAGCCAACCATCAGGCGCCAACCTTGGCGGCACCAACGCCGGCCGCCGGCTCGACGGAGGAAATCTCATGCCTCAGCGTGTTGCGGGCGACCTTCAGCCAGGCCCGGCAGCCGCCGCCATGGTACCAGTATTCGCTCATCGGCCCGGCGATGTTGTCGCGCAGATAGACGTAGTCGAAGACCTCGTCTTCGGTGGCGCCGGCCGCCGGACGCACCGGCTTGGCGTCGCCCAGATAGGTGAACTCGCCGAGTTCGCGTTCGCCGCAGAAGGGACAGACAATGCGCATGCTTCTTCAGCCAGCCTTCAATGCAGGTTCGGTTGGGCGCCCTGGCCCTTTTCGTCGATCATCGCACCTCGCCGGAAGCGGTCGAGACGAAAGCGGGCAGCCTCCTTGTGCGGCTCGTCGCGCGCCAGCAGATGAGCAAAGACCAGGCCGGAGCCGGGCGTCGCCTTGAAGCCGCCATAGCACCAGCCGGCGTTGAGATAGAGCCCGTCGACCGGTGTTTTGTCGATGATCGGCGAGCCGTCCATCGACATGTCCATGATGCCGCCCCACTGACGCAGAAGCCGTATCCGGCCGATCATCGGCATCAGCGCCATGCCGCCTTCGCAGACGTCTTCCATGACAGGCAGATTGCCGCGCTGGGCGTAGGAATTGTAGCCGTCTATATCGCCGCCGAAGACCAGGCCGCCCTTGTCGGACTGGCTGACGTAGAAATGGCCGGCGCCGAACGTCATGACATTGGGGATCAGCGGCTTGATCGCCTCGGAGACGAAGGCCTGCAGCACATGGCTTTCGATCGGCAGCCGCATGCCGGCCATCGCCGCGACGCGCGACGAGGAGCCGGCGACCGCCATGCCGACCTTGGCCGCGCCGATCCTGCCGCGGCTCGTCTCGACGCCGGTCACCTTGCCGCTTCCATCGCGGACAAAGCCGGTCACCTCGCAGTTCTGGATGATGTCGACGCCGAGCGCGCTCGCCGCATGCGCATAGCCCCAGACCACGGCGTCGTGGCGCGCCGTGCCGCCGCGCCGCTGCAAAAGCCCGCCTTGCACTGGAAAGCGCGCATCGTCGAAGTTCAGGAACGGCATCATCTTCCTGACCGCCGCCAGATCGAGCAGTTCGGCATCGATGCCGTTGATGCGCATGGTGTTGCCGCGCCGCGCATAGGCGTCGCGCTGCGCGTCGGAATGGTAGAGGTTGATGACGCCGCGCTGGCTGACCATGGTGTTGTAGTTTAGGTCCTGCTCCATCCGCTCCCACAGCTTCATCGACAGCTCGTAGAAGCCGGTATTGCCGGGCAGCCCGTAATTGGAGCGGATGATGGTGGTGTTGCGGCCGGCATTGCCGGAGCCGATCCAGCCCTTTTCCAGCACGGCGACATTCCTGATGCCGTATTCGCTGGCGAGGAACCATGCCGTCGCCAGGCCATGGCCGCCGCCGCCGATGATCACCACGTCGTAGTGGCTCTTTGGGCTGGCGTCGCGCCAAGTGCGCTGCCAGTTCTTATGGCCGGAAAATGCCGCCCGGGCGAGGGAGAAGATCGAGTATTTCATGAACCTGTTTCGCGCCGGCGTGCAACAATTCCGGATCAGATGTCGAGCGTGTGGTCGCGCTCCCACTGGGTGAAGTGGGAAGCATAGGAATTCCATTCCTGCTGCTTGAGCTTTAGATAGGCCGACGAGAATTCCTCACCCAGCGCCGCCTTGAGCGATTTGTCGTTGTCGAACTCGCGCAACGCGTCGAGCAGGTTGAGCGGCAGCTTCGGCGCCCCTTCGACCGTATGGCCGAACTGGTACATGTCGATGTCGTAGCGCCGGCCGGGATCGGCCTTCGAGCGGATACCGTCGAGCCCGGCGGCGATGATCACCGCCTGCAGCAGATACGGGTTCGCCGCGCCGTCGGGCAGGCGCAGCTCGAAGCGGCCGGGGCCGGGTACGCGCACCATGTGGGTGCGGTTGTTGCCCGTCCAGGTCACCGTGTTCGGCGCCCAGGTGGCGCCGGAGATGGTGCGCGGTGCGTTGATGCGCTTGTAGGAATTGACCGTCGGGTTGGTGATGGCGGCAAGCGCGGACGCATGTTTCATGATGCCGCCGAGGAAATTCCTGCCCTTGGCCGACAGGCCGAGCTCCATCGCATTATCGGCAAAGACATTGGTCTTGCCGTCTTTGTCCCACACCGAGATATGCGCATGGCAGCCATTGCCGGTCAGGCCCTGGAAGGGTTTAGGCATGAAGGTTGCGCGCAGGCCGTGCTTTTCGGCGACCGATTTCACCATGAATTTGAAGAAGGAATGCTTGTCGGCGGTCGCCAGCGCATCGTCGAAGGCCCAGTTCATCTCGAACTGGCCGTTGGCGTCCTCGTGGTCGTTCTGGTAGGCGCCCCAGCCGAGCGCCAGCATGTGGTCGCAGATCTCGGCGATCACATCGTAGCGGCGCATCACCGCCTGCTGGTCGTAGCAGGGCTTCGACGCCGTGTCGTATTCGTCGGAAATCGTCTTGCCATCCGGCGAGATCAGGAAGAATTCGGCCTCGACGCCGGTCTTGATGTGCATGCCGTCGCCGGCCGCCTCCGCGATCAACCGCTTCAGCGTGTTGCGCGGCGCCTGCTCGACCGATTTGTCGTCCATGATGCAGTTGGCGGCGACCCAGGCGACCTCCGGCTTCCAAGGCAACTGGATCACCGAGGCCGGATCCGGCACCGCCAGCATGTCGGGATGCGCCGGCGTCAGGTCGAGCCAGGTGGCAAAGCCGGCAAAGCCGGCACCGTCCCGCTGCATGTCGGCGATCGCCTGCGCCGGCACCAGCTTGGCGCGTTGCCCACCGAACAGGTCGGTGTAGGATATCATGAAATATTTGACGCCCTTCTCCTTGGCGAAGGCGGCGAGATCGTTCCCCATTATAGTTCCTCGCTTACTGGCATTTGGTTTGTTTTAGAAGCCGTTCTTGCCCGGTATCCAGTTGGTGCCGGCCAGCGGCACGCCGGCCATGGCGGCGGCTTCGATCGTCAAGGCGACAAGATCCTCGGGCTCGAGATTGTGCAGGCTGTTCTTGCCGCAGGCGCGTGCGATTGTCTGAGCCTCAAGTGTCATCACCTTAAGATAATTCGCCAGCCGCCGTCCGGCCGCAATCGGATCGACCCGTTTCATTAGCTCGGGATCCTGCGTGGTGATGCCGGCCGGGTCGCGACCCTCGTGCCAGTCGTCATAGGCGCCGGCGGTGGTGCCGAGCTCGTTGTATTCCGCCTCCCAGCGCGGGTCGTTGTCGCCGAGCGCGACAAGCGCTGCCGTGCCGATCGACACCGCGTCGACGCCCAGCGCCAGCGCCTTGGCGACGTCGGCCCCGTTGCGTATGCCGCCTGAGACGATCAGCTGCACCTTGCGGTGCATGCCGAGATCCTGCAGCGCCTGCACCGCCGGCCTGATACAGGCAAGCGTCGGCTGGCCGACATTTTCAATGAACACTTCCTGGGTCGCCGCAGTGCCGCCCTGCATGCCGTCGACGACGACGACATCGGCGCCCGATTTCACCGCAAGCGCGGTATCGTAATAGGGCCGCGCGCCGCCGACCTTGACGTAGATCGGCTTTTCCCAGTCGGTGATTTCGCGCAGTTCGAGGATCTTGATCTCGAGGTCGTCCGGCCCGGTCCAGTCGGGGTGGCGCGAGGCCGAGCGCTGGTCGATGCCTTTCGGCAGCGTGCGCATTTCGGCGACGCGGTCGGAGATCTTCTGGCCGAGCAGCATGCCGCCGCCGCCTGGCTTGGCGCCCTGGCCGACGACAACCTCGATCGCGTCGGCACGGCGCAGATCGCGCGGGTTCATGCCGTAGCGCGACGGCAGATACTGGTAGACCAGCGTCTTCGAATGGCCGCGCTCTTCCTCGGTCATGCCGCCGTCGCCGGTGGTCGTCGAGGTGCCCGACAGCGTCGCGCCACGGCCGAGCGCTTCCTTCGCCGGGCCGGACAGCGAGCCGAAGCTCATGCCGGCAATGGTGATCGGGATTTTCAATTCGATCGGTTTTTTCGCATAGCGCGAGCCGAGCACGACGCTGGTGTCGCAGCGCTCGCGATAGCCTTCGAGCGGATAGCGCGAGATCGAAGCACCGAGGAACAGAAGGTCGTCGAAATGCGGCAGCTTGCGCTTGGCGCCGGCGCCGCGGATGTCATAGATGCCGGTCGCCGCGGCGCGGCGGATCTCGGAAAGCGTGTAGTCGTCGAAGGTCGCGGATTTGCGCGGCGTCGTCGGCGGGTTGCGATAGGTCATTGAGCCTCAATACGCGTCGGCGTTGTCGATATTGAAATTGTAGAGGGTACGAGCCGAGCCGTAGCGCTTGAACTCCGCCGCCTTGACGCCGGTCACGCCGGCGCGGTCGAGCAAGCCTTGCAGCAATTCGAGATGCTCGGGCCGCATCTCCTTGGCGATGCAGTCGGCGCCGAGGCTTTCGACCTTGCCGCGCACGAAAAGCCGCGCCTCGTAAATGGAATCGCCGAGCGCATCGCCGGCGTCGCCTAGCACCACGAGGTTGCCGGACTGCGCCATGAAGGCCGACATGTGGCCGATATTGCCATGGACGACGATGTCGATGCCTTTCATCGAGATGCCGCAGCGCGACGACGCGTTGCCTTCGATGACGAGCAACCCGCCCCGGCCGGTGGCGCCGGCGTACTGGCTGGCATCGCCTTTGACGACGATCTGGCCGGACATCATGTTCTCGCCGACGCCGGGCCCGGCCGAGCCATGCACGGTGATGGTGCCGCCGTCGTTCATGCCGCCGCAATAATAGCCGACGCTGCCGCGCACATCGATGGCGACCGGCTGGTCGACGCCGACAGCGACCGAATGGCTGCCTCGCGGGTGGAGCACCTCCCAGGCGGTCTCGTTCGAACCGGGCGCCAGATCGTGCAGCGCCTGGTTGAGCTCGCGCAGCGACATTTCGGCCAGGTCGAAGACCCGCGATGCCTGGCCCAGCTCGCGCGCGGCCTTGGAGAGGTTGCCCGTATTGAAGGCATTGCTTGCCGGCATTGGTTCAATGCTCCCAGAAATAGACGGTTGCGGGCTCGGGTTCCCAGACCTTCGCATTGTCTATGCCGGGCAGTTTGGTGAGCGCACGATATTCCGAGCCGAAGGCGACATACTGGTCGGTTTCGGCCATTACGGCGGGCTTGCAGGCGATCGGATCGCGCACCACGCCGAAGCCGTTCTTGGTGCCGACGACGAAGGTGAAAAAGCCGTCGAGATCGCTCAGCGTGCCTTCCAGCGCCTCGCCCAGATTCTTGCCATGCGCCATCTGCGAGGAGAGATAGGCGGCAGCGACCTCGGTGTCGTTCTCGGTCTCGAATGTCATGCCTTCGCGGATCAGCTCGCGGCGGACATTGTTGTGGTTGGATAGCGAGCCATTATGCACCAGGCACTGGTCGGCGCCGGTCGAGAACGGATGCGCGCCCATCGTCGTCACCGCCGATTCGGTCGCCATGCGGGTATGGCCGATGCCGTGCGTGCCGGTCATCTCGCGGACGCCGAAACGGTCGACGACCGCTTCCGGCAGCCCGACTTCCTTGTAGATTTCGACGACGTCGCCGGCGCCCATGATGCGGATGTCGGGGCGCAGCGTCTGGATCGCCTCGCGCGCTTCGTCGATCTTGGCAGGCATTGTCCGGACCACGGCATGCGTCGACTTCGCAGCAATGCTGACCGGCGCGCCGATCGCCTTGGCGAGTTCGGCGTCGAGGCCGCGGAAATCGCGCTCCGGCTTGGCCGACTGGATGGTGATCTTGGCTTCACTGGAGGGCGCGCCATAGATGGCGATGCCGGCGCTGTCGGGACCGCGATCGCTGAGCGAGATCAGCATCTCCGACAGCATCGCGCCAAGCTGGGGCTCGAGCGACTTGTCCTTCAAAAACAGTCCGACGATTCCGCACATGTCAGCCTCTGCGAGTTTGTTCCCTCCGAGATGTATCGAATGAGTCCCGGGAATTCAATTGGTATGAAAAAAATTTTCCTGTCGTTATATATCGGCTGAGGCGCTGCCGGCCGCACTATCGCTGCGCTGGCCGCGATTGTGAACCCATTTGGCATAGCGGATGCGGGCGATCTTGTAGGCATCCAGGATCGACAGGGCATAGATCAGGAAGCCGCCGGCATGGCGTCCGACGAAGCCGGCGTCGGGCGGCGCGATCTTGGCGGTGACCCAGGCGAGGATCACAATGAAGAACAGGAATTGCAGGCCGCGCACCGGCACCCCGAGCACGACATGCCCGCTCGCCGGCAAGACGATCGCAGCGCCCAGAACCAGATAGGGGCTCGGTGGTGCGGGGGAGGTGGTGATCTGGCTGGTCATGCCGCTTGCCGTTCGCTTTGATTGATGGCATCGCGCAGCGCCGAAGCCGACGACAGCAGCCTCTCGATCAGCACCGGATCGAGCCTGACCGTGCCGAATTCGGCTTGCCGGAATACGCCGTAGCGCGCCCGCTCGGCCTCGGCCAGAAGCCAGACGATGCGCACGCCGTTCGGCGTGATCAGCAATTCCTTGGCGCGCTCCTCGGCAAAGATATCGAGGTGGCCGGCGATGACGGCTTCGGGGAAGCGCACGCCCTTGCGGTCGCTCCGCAGCACCGCCTCGGCCGGAAACCCCGCCGCCTTCGGCAGCGTATGGACGAGATGATCGAAATTGGAAAAAGTCGTCGGCGATCCCGGCCGCATCATCATATCGAAAGTGCCTGGTATCGCGACCTTTTCGGTGATCGAAACGCTCAGCCAGCGCGCCGGCAGCTTCCTGATCGCCAGCGTGTCGACGATGGTCCGCACCTGCACCCGCCGGCCGTTCCACGAGCCGGCGAAGGTAACGACGCCGGCAGTGCCGTCCGAGACGTTGGCCGCGTCGGGGATGACGGCGCGGACGCCGGCTTCGTCGGCGGCAAGCCCGGTCGAAGCCTTGGCGCGGCTGGCCCGCGCAAGCCAGGCTACGTGGAGGACGAGAGCCAGGGCAACCGCCCCGGCGAGCGACGCTGAGATCATTTCAGACATCTCGTCATGCACAGGCGCGCCCCATTCTGGGGCAGGGCTCTTGTATAGGAAGTCCCCCTCATCCGGCCGCGGAGCCTGTCCTCGGGCTTGCCGGAGGCAAAACCCGTGGGCGGCCACCTTCTCCCCGCTGGGGAGAAGAGCCTGGCATCAACGCCGGCGATCTCCTCTCCCCTCGGGGAGAGGTCGGATTGCCCCGAATTGCCCTTCGCAATTCGGTTGGCAATCCGGGTGAGGGGGCATTTTCCCATATGCGATTGCGCTGCGTTTTGGGGTGAGCCTCCTTTACTCCTGTCAGTAGCCCTGCGGCTTCGGCCACGGCATGGTGAACTGGGCACCACGGCGCACGAATTTGTAGCGGTAGAAGTGGAACCACAGCGAGATCAGGAAGTAGAAAGCGACCATGGCGATCAGCTGCGAGCCGAAGCCGAGGAAGATCGCAAAGAAGGTGACCACGCAAAGGCAGAACAAGACGATAGCCGGCAGCGGATGGAACGGATGGGTGTAGCCGCGGCGGATCGAGCCGAGCGGCCACTTTTTCCTGAACATGATGATGTTGATGCTCATGAAGGTGTATTGCAGCACGCCCGACAGGATCGAGAAGGTGATCGCCTGGTTGAGGTCGGCGATGAAGGCGAAGGCGAGCGCGATCGGCAGCAGGAACAGGATCGAGCGATAGGGCGTGCGGTATTTCGGATGCACCGCCGAGAACCAGGTCGGCAGATAGCGGTCGCGGCCGAGCGAAAACCAGGCGCGCGCGGCGTCGTTGATGCAGCCATTGGCGGAGGCGAGCGCGGCAAGCAGCGTCGCGATGAACAACAGGTTTTCCAGCAGCGCACTGCCGGTCAGCTTTCCCGCGTCCCAGAGCGGGTACGGGGTGACGCCGAGATATTCCCAGGGCATCAGCGAGGCGCAGACATACCAGGTCATGGCGGCGGCGATCAAAAGCGTGATCATGCCGGCCATCGTGCCATAGGGCAGCGAGCGCGCCGGCGAGCGCACTTCCTCGGCGGACTGCGTGGTGCCCTCGATGCCGAGATAATACCAGATGCCGAACTGGAAGGCGGCGATGACGCCGATCCAGCCATAGGGCAGCGCATTGCCGGGGGTGACTAGGTCGTTGAGCTTCAGCACGGCGCCTTGCGTCCACGGGCTGACCGAAAAGAACAGGATGACGATGGAGACGTAGGCAATGGCGGTGATGACGAAATTGACGTTGAGCGTCATCAGAACGCCGCGATAGTTGAGCCATGCCAGCACGACGATAGTGGCGGCGATGAAGGAGTTGTAGCTCATCCCTTCGACGCCGGCCTTGGCGACGATTGTTTGGCCGAGCAGTATCGCGTCGGAGACTTCGAGCATGGTATAGGCAAAGACCAGGAACAGCGCGACGTTGAAGGCCATCAGCGGCCCGACGATGTGCTTGGCCTGGGCATATTGGCCGCCGGCGGCGGCGACCGTTGAGGTGACCTCGGAATCGATCATGGCGACGGAGGTGTAGAGCAGGCCGACGATCCAGCAGACCACCAGTGCGGCGAGCCCGCCGCCCTTGTCGGCGGAGAAGTTCCAGCCGGTGAATTCGCCGACCAGAACGATGCCGACACCGAGCGCCCAGACATGGGCGGGGCCGAGCACCCTGAGCAGTGAAACCCTGTCGCCTTGCACTTGCACCGCTGGTTCAGCCGTGATCGTCATCGTTCAATCCCCCACTCATATCCGGTGTTTTTCGGACACGGCTTCAAGTTCGCCTTCCCTGGACGAGGTCAGCATCTCTTCGGAATAGGTCGTGTCGATCTTGAACCAGTCGTAGAGCATCCACAGCGCGAGCACGATCGAGATGCCCCAGCATGCGTAAGAGAGTGCCACCCACATGACGATGCTTCCCTATCTATTTGTCGCCGAACTTTTCGTCGATGACGTCACGGTATTCGCGGTCCGATGCGCGGAACAGAAAGATGAAATAGCCGCTCAGCACCGCCGCCATGATGATCAGCGTCGGCCAGTCGATGATGTAGTGGAACCGGTTCTGGATGATGTCGTGCGCGGTTTCCGGCGTGTAGCCGAGCTTTTCCCAGATCGAGGCCATGGTCGGGTTTTGTCCGAGCGCTTCCCACGTCTTGGCGTCGAGCGCGTCGATGGATTTTGCCGCCCCTGCCAGCCCTAGTTTCAGCGGCAGCCACAGCGCGACGAAAATCGCGACCACGACGACGGCGATATCGAAAACCTGTCCGGCCTTGCTCTGTTCGGGCGGTGTATAGCGGGCCATGCGTCTCCCCCTCAGGACTTGCGGTTGCGGTAGGCGTCGGCATTCTTGATGTCGAGGCCGTAGATGAAGTCCTTGTCTTCCTTGTAGTGGTTGACCATCGCCAGGATCGCGGCCGTGTTGAAGATCAGCACGGCGGCGGCGGCGACCGCGACGACGAGCTTGATGCCGGCGTCGGGGACGTATGGCCATGTCATGAACAGGACAAAGAGGATCGTCGCCCACAGGCAGACGATCAGGAGCATGGATCCACGCACGTCGGAACGGTACAACGCTTCCACGCGCTGTTGCAGGTCGGACATCGGCTTTCCCCTTTTTCAACGCCGGTCCGGATTGGCCGGTCATTGCCCTCTTTCAAGAGAGTGAAATTTTTTTCATAAAATCCGGCCGAATTCTGGAATTGTCAAGACGATTTTACGCGACGTTAACCGTTTGTTTGGGCTCGCCGGATTTGCCTGACAATGAAATTATTTGCTTACGGGTATTGCAGGCTCCCGGCGTTTGCGATCAATATTCAAGGCAACGCTCCCGCCTGTGTGCAGGGAGCAGGGGAAAGCAAAAAAGTTTCTTTCGAACGGAGGACCAGCGGATGACGGCATCCTGGAGATTTTCGACGCTTGCGGATCGCCATCGCGCGCTCGGCTCGAAGCTCGAGGACTGGAGCGGCATGGGCACCGCCTGGACCTACGACAAGGACGCCGACGAAGAGTATATCGCCATCCGCACCAAGGCCGGCCTGATGGACGTGTCCGGCTTGAAGAAGGTCCACATCACCGGGCCGCACGCCTCGCACCTGATCGATCTGGCGACGACGCGCGACGTCGAAAAGATCTATCCCGGCAAGTCGGCCTATGCCTGCATGCTCAACGAGGCCGGCAAGTTCACCGACGACTGCATCCTCTACCGCACCGGCCCGAATTCCTGGATGGTCGTGCATGGCTCGGGCACCGGCCATGAAGAGCTGCAGCGCGCTTCCGTCGGTCGCGACGTGTCTCTGCGCTTCGACGACAATCTGCACGACCTTTCGCTGCAGGGGCCGCTAGCCGTGGATTATCTGGCAAAGCATGTGCCCGGCATTCGCGACCTCAACTATTTCCACCACATGCAGACGCAATTGTTCGGCTTCCCGGTGATGATCTCGCGCACCGGCTACACCGGCGAGCGCGGCTACGAGATCTTCTGCCGTGGCCAGGACGCCGGAACGATCTGGGACAGGATCCTCGACGAGGGCAAGAGCGCCGGCATCATCCCGTGCCGCTTCACCACGCTCGACATGCTGCGCGTCGAGAGCTATCTGCTGTTTTACCCCTACGACAATTCGCAGAAATACCCGTTTGAGAACGAAGGCCCGGGCGACACACTGTGGGAGCTTGGTCTCGACTTCACCGTCAGCCCCGGCAAGACGGGCTTTCGCGGCGCCGAGGAACACTACCGCCTCAAGGGCAAGGAGCGCTTCAAGATCTTCGGCGTGCTGCTCGAAGGCAGAGAGCCGGCCGACGAGGGCGCACCGGTCTATCGCGACGGCAAAAAGGTCGGCGTGGTGACCTGCGCAATGTATTCGCCGCTGGTCAAAAAATCGATGGGCATCGCCCGGCTCGAGGTCGACTGCGCGGTGCAGGGCACCAGGCTCGAGATCCGCAACAAGAGCGGCGCCATCAGCGCAATCGCCGAGCCGCTTCCTTTCGATGATCCGAAGAAGACCAAGCGCACGGCGAAAGGCTGAGGCATACTGCGGGTATGGCAGCGAAAAGCATCATCAGCCGCCCGGTCTATGGGACCCTGTCTCCGCAGCCTGGCAAGCATCATCTTTTCATAGCGGATGCAGAAGGAGCGCTGGCGATTGCCGATCTGGCCGCCAAGGCACCGGCGGATTTCTTCGGCGGCGCCCACATCATCTTCATTCCCGGCCGCGACGGCAAATACGCCGATGCGCTCGAAGCCCTGAAGCCGGCGCAGTTCTACCTCGGCCATTCCTTCGCCAGCGCCCTGCCGCGGCTGAAGCAGACGCTGGCCAACGCGCATATGGGCCTCAGGCTCTACCTTGCCGGCACCGAAGGGCTGATCGGACAGGCCATGCAGGCGGCGCTCGAAGCCGGCATCGACCACACCTCGATCCAGACCGAGCATCGCGGCTCGCTGGCGCGCCGCATGCAATGCGTCCACTGCAAGGGCATCACCGAGAACGTGACGACGCAGCCGGCGACCTGTTCGCATTGCGGCCTGCTGCTTCTGGTGCGCGATCATTATTCGCGGCGGCTCGCCGCCTTCCAGGGCGTCTGCATCAATGCCGAGGACCGCAGCGAAATTCCTCCGATCGAGGAGGTCTTTCGATGAGCACCGGCACCACCAAGCTCGATGTCCTCGTCAGCGATGTCGTCCCGGTCAACGAGCTGGTGACGCGCTTTCATTTCCGCCGGCGCGACGGCGAGCTTTTGCCGACCTTCTCCGGCGGCGCCCATGTCGTCGTCGAGATGCGCGATGGCGAACGCACCAGGCTCAATCCCTATTCGCTGATGGGCTCGCCGCTCGACACCCGCGAATACACCATCTCGGTGCGCCGCGACGACGCCGGCCGCGGCGGCTCGCTGTTCATGCACAGGCAGGTCAGGCCGGGCACGGAGATGGTGGTCAGCTATCCCGTCAACCTGTTCTCGCTCGATCTGCGCGCCAGGAAGCATCTGATGCTGGCCGGCGGCATCGGCATCACCCCGTTCATGGCGCAGACCGCGCAACTGGCGGCGGAAGGCGGCAATTTCGAATTGCATTACACCTGCCGCACCGCCTCGCTCGGCACCTATGCCGACCTGCTGAGAGAGCGCTACGATCGCCGGGTCAGGCTCTATCACGACGACCGCGACGAGCGCGTCGATCTCGACCGGCTGCTGTCGTCGCAGCCGCTCGGCACGCATCTCTATGTCTGCGGTCCGTCCGGCATGATCGGCTGGGTGCGCGAGCGTGCCGCCGCCCTCGGCTGGCCTCGCGAGACCGTGCATTTCGAGCATTTCGCGGCCCCGCAGCCCGGCGCGCCCTTCGACGTGACGCTGGCGCTCAGCGGCAAGACCATCCGTGTCGACGAGCAGCAGAGCCTGCTCGAGGCGATCGAGGCGGCCGGCGTCGATCCGCCCTATCTCTGCCGCGGCGGCGTCTGCGGCCAGTGCGAGACCAACGTCATTTCGCATGACGGCAAATTCATCCACAACGACCACTGGCTGAGCGAGGAAGACCACCGTTCGGGCTGCAAGATCATGCCCTGCGTCTCGCGCTTCGAGGGCCGGTCGCTGGTGCTGGAAAGATAGGAGGCGAGCTTGGGCATCACCTTTCGCAAGGAAACGTTCCGCGACGACTTCACCTTCAGGAACAGCCCCGAGCACATCAGGCGGTTCCCGTTCCCGTTCCATGAAGACAGCTACATGTATGCCGTCAACATCGAGCCGCATGTCGTCGGGCCGAAGGGCAGCGTGCTGGAGAATTTGATCGACGTCGACGAGCACTATGTCGCCGAGATGCAGGACCGCGCTTTGGTGCTGGCCGAGGATCCGCTGCGCTGCCAGTCGCTGCCGCACATGACGCTGGCCGGCTGGGATCTGCTCGAGCTTTTGATGGAGCAGCAGGCGCTGGGCTATCCCGAGCATTTCACGCTGACGCGCGATGGCGACCGCTGGCGCTGGATCAACCGGCCGCTCGGCATCGACGACAGCTTCACCTTCGGCGACGTCTCGACGCTGCCCTATGGGCCGATGGAATACATTACCCGCCAGAGCCAGGGCGATTTCTGCATCCTCGACCAGCGCGACGGCAATCTGTGGATGGATGCCGGCATGGTCACCACCCAGGCCGACTGGTCGCTCGATTTCGACATCGGCATGAACTTCTTCGAATGGCACGCGCCGGTGCCGCTGGCGCATGAGAAGGGCATCTTCGTCCGGGCACTGAAGTTCCTCACCAACATCCAGCAGGGCAAGCCGGCGCGCCGGCTGAACTGGACGATGACCATCAATCCGCGCCTCGATACCAGCCCGGAAAATTACCACAAATGGGGTCCGGACCGCGCCACGGTGACGCCGGAAAATGTCGGCGACAAGGTTCATCTGCGCGTCGAGCTGCAGAGCTTCTGGCGGCTGCCGCGCTCGAATGCGATCGTCTTCCCGATCCGCTGCTACCTGATCAAGATGGACGAGCTGGTGACGCAGCCGAAATGGGCACGGCGCCTGCACCGCGTCATCCGCGACCTTCCCGACGAACTCGCCGCCTACAAGGGCCTGACGCGTTACCGTGCGACATTGGTCGAGTGGCTGTCGAAGTTGGATGACGGCAGTGCGACGTCGGTGGGTTTTGGGCCTGATTGAGTTTTTCCTGCTGATATTTGCGCTGCCCTCTCAAGCTGCCAATCTTCCCCCCAAGAGGGGGAGATGCCCGGCAGGGCAGAGGGGGGCGCCGTAGAGCGCCGGCCTTCCCACAATGCCCACTCCACCGCTTCGGCGAAGATCACGACGCGCCAGCCAGCCCAGCCACAATCACGATATGCTGGCAGACATTGTTGATATCGCGGATAACGTCATCATTCCAGAAGCGAAGGCTGGTCCAGCCCAGCGCTTCGAGCTTTGCGGTTCTTGCAGCGTCTATCCGACGCTTCGGCCTCAGCGTGCTGGGAACTGTCGAGCTCCACGATCAGCTTTTTGTCCGGGCATGCAAAGTCGACGATATAGCCGGCGATAGGCATCTGGCGCCGAAACCCCAGTCCCATCAGCCTGTGCGCCCTGATCTCGTTCCAGAGCTTCAGTTCGGCATCGGTCATCACCTTGCGCATCCTGCGCGCATTGCGGCGATTGTTGGCGGGTACTGGATTATGCGTCATCGCGGTTCGCCCCCCTCTGTCCTGCCGGACATCTCCCCCTCAAGGGGGGAGATTGGATGTCACCTCAGCTTTCGCCAATCGCCAACGCTGCAAAAGAGGCGTCGTCGGCGAAGCTGCCGATCTCCCCCCACGAGGTCCCACGAGGGGGAGATCGAACTCTCACCCCGCGCTTTGCGGGTAGCAGATGATCGACAGATAGCGCATCGGCAGAACGCTCAGCACTTCCGGTCCGTGCGGCGCATCGGCGTCGAAGAACAGGCTGTCGCCGGGCTTCATCGGGTAGAGATTGCTGCCGTGCCGGTAAACCACCTCGCCCTCGAGCATATAGAGGAATTCCATGCCCTCGTGCTGGAAGGTCGGAAACACGTCGGAATCCTCGGTCAGCGTGATCAGATAGGGTTCCACGACGACGCCGCTGGTGTTGGAGCCGATATGGCCGAGCAGATTGTACTGGTGGCCGGCGCGCGTGCCGCGGCGTTCGACGTCGAGGCCTTCGCCGGCCTTGACGAAGACGGCACTGCGCTCTTCCTCGAAGCGGCGGAAGAATGCGGTGACGGGAACGCCGAGTGCCCGCGACAGCGCCTGCAACGTGGTCAGCGACGGCGAGGTGATGCCGTTCTCGATCTTCGACAGCATGCCAAGCGAAATGTCGGTGGCGGCAGCCAGATCGGCGACGGTGATGCCGAGCTTCTTGCGGAATGCCCGCACCTCGCGGCCGATCGCGACCTCCAGCACTTTTTCGCGGGTGTCGCGAATGGCGTGCGGGTTCTGGGTGAGCGGCGCGCGTATCTTGCGCGGATCGATTGCAGCGACCGACGGCTTGGCTTTGGCGGCGACGACGGCCGCAGCGGGCTTTAGACTGGATGCTTTTTTCGCCATGTTGCCACCCCGGACCTTGCCGATTCATTTCACTCACGGTGAACATATTCGGTGCCGATACAGAAGCGCAACTGCCACGGCAAGCCACCCGTGTCGAATTGCGCAATGTCCGGATTTCGCCCGAGCTACTGCGTCGCTTGGAAATCCAGCTGGGCGAAGCGCGGTTTCGCGACAAGCCCTGTTGACAGCATCGAAGGGGCAATTACTGTCCTGTCAGTGAAATTTGTTTCGTTAGGGAAATGAGATCGGGAGGCCCGCAATGAAAGATCGTGTTGCCGTCATCGGAGCCGGGCCGTCCGGCATGGCCCAGCTCAGGGCCTTCAAGTCGGCCGCTGACGAGGGCGCCGATATTCCCGAGATCGTCTGCTTCGAAAAGCAGTCCGACTGGGGCGGCCTGTGGAACTACACCTGGCGCACCGGCCTCGACGAGCACGGCGATCCGGTGCACGGCTCGATGTACCGCTATCTCTGGTCGAACGGGCCGAAGGAATGCCTCGAATTCGCCGACTATACCTTCGAGGAGCATTTCGGCCGGCCGATCGGCTCCTATCCGCCGCGCGCCGTGCTGTGGGACTACATCAAGGGCCGCGTCGAAAAATCCGGCGTGCGCCAATGGGTGCGCTTCAACAGCCCGGTGCGCATGGTCACCTTTTCCGAAACGACAAAAAAATTCACGGTCACCGCGCATGACCGCACCAGCGACGTCACCTACTCGGAAGAGTTCGACAATGTCGTCGTCGCCTCGGGCCATTTCTCCGTGCCCAACGTTCCCTATTTCGAAGGCTTTTCGACCTTCAACGGCCGTATCCTGCACAGCCACGATTTCCGCGACGCGATGGAATTCAAGGGCAAGGACATTTTGATCATCGGCCGTTCCTATTCGGCCGAGGACATCGGCTCGCAATGCTACAAATACGGCGCCAGATCGATCACCTCCAGCTACCGCTCGAAGCCGATGGGCTTCAAATGGCCGGACAATTGGAAGGAAGTGCCGCTGCTGCAGAAGGTCGTCGGCAAGACCGCGCATTTCAAGGACGGCAGCACCAAAGACGTCGACGCCATCATCCTGTGCACCGGCTATCTCCACTCCTTCCCGTTCCTCACCGAGGATTTGAAGCTGAAGACCGCCAACCGTATGTGGCCGGACGGGCTCTACGAGGGCGTCGTCTGGGAGAAAAACCCGAAGCTGTCCTATATCGGCATGCAGGACCAGTTCTACACCTTCAACATGTTCGACGCGCAGGCCTGGTTCGCCCGCGACGTCATCATGGGCCGCATCAAGCTGCCCTCGGCCGAAGCGATGGCCGAGCACGGCCGGAAATGGCGGGCACGTGAAGAAACACTTGAAGACGCCGAGCAGATGATCTGGTTCCAGGGCGACTACACCAGGGAGCTGATGGAGCAGACCGACTATCCCGGCTTCGATGTCGAGGCTGTCAATCAGACCTTCATGGAGTGGGAGCACCACAAGGCGGAAGACATTATGGGCTTCCGCGACCACGCCTACCGCTCGCTGATGACCGGCACGATGGCGCCGCTGCACCATACGCCCTGGCTGCAGGCGATGGACGATTCAATGGAAAGCTATCTCGAGGTGAAGGGCGTGGCGGCGGAGTAAGCAGTCCGAACGGCGATTGACTTGCCTCAGTTAACTTCCCGCGCCGGGTCGGCTGCCAGCGCCACGGAATTTGCGACGTGCTCGAGGTGCTCCTCGCTCAGGATGCTGGTCGCGACGCGCACGGCGCTGGTCTTTCCGGTCGAAAACTTCGCCCCGGCATGGACCGCGATGCCGTGTGCGGCCAGCTGGACGTCGACCGAAAACATTATCCCGACAAGTGTTGTCGACGGGGGGCCGATCGGCACTCCCGCCGCAACAAGCCTCATGTGGTTTTCTCGCGGCCGGGCCGATTTAGGGTGCTCGCGTATATGTGAATCTTCGCGATATGGGCGAGCACCTCGGCCTTGCTTGGCCCGCGAGCTATGACAGCCCAGTCGGTTGAGGACGGGCGGGTATCCTTTCCAAATGAACGAGACATGGTCTGATCTCCTGTGGTTTCGGTTGCGAAGCGTTCTCGGCGCTTACGGGAGATCGCACCGCGCGAGGAAGCAAAGCGTTTGAAGGCCCGCCGTTTCGCTGATTGCGGATCTGGCGCTGTTCACGACTGGTTGACGCAAAAAAACCTCTCGTTTTCCCACTGTTGTTCCCACTGCACGTCAAACGCTGCCGGCCGAGGTTTAGCCGTCCGGGGCGATCCCGGTCGCGCAACATCCGAACCCAGGAGTGAATGACATGCAGGACGATACAATGGTCATGGAAAAGGCTTCCGTTAAGAAGGCGTCGCGGGAGCCGAGGAACGGCGTCAATACGCCCACCCTTCTGGCCACCATCAATGCCGTCGCGGGCCAGCCGGAGCTTGCCAAGTTCCAGTTCCGGGCCAAGAGCCGCTGGATCACCGGCACGCACAGCCGCAGCACGATGGCCAACTTCTTCGGCGCTGGCGCCGAGCAGCCGCATGTGACGGCATACCAGGCCGACAGCGATCATCCGGCGGTCCTGTGCGGCGAAGACAACGGCCCGACGCCGGTCGAATACCTACTCCACGCGCTTGCTTCCTGCCTCACCGCCGGCATCGCGAACATCGCGGCCGCGCGCGGCGTGACGCTGCATGAGGTGGAATCGACCGTCGAAGGCGACATCGACCTTCGCGGCATCCTCGGCATCTCCAACGAAGTCCGCAACGGCTACCAGGGCATCCGTATCTCCTTCAAGATCAAGGGCGATGCTTCGGCTGAGAAGCTCGAGGAAATCGTAATGCAGTCGCGCGCCCGTTCCGCGGTGTTCGACGTGCTGACCAACGGCGTGCCGGTCTCGGTTGCCGTGAAGGGCTGATCTCCAGTTCGGAAGAGCAATATCGCCGGCCTCGTCCCGTAAAAGGATGGCGCCGGCGATCTCGTACCCCTGCTTACAAGGCGCGAATTCCATGCGACGCACAGACGTGGCCGTTATCGGCGCCGGACAGGCGGGTTTAGCCATGAGCCGGTGCCTGTCCGAGCGCGGGGTCTACCACGTCGTGCTGGAGCGCGGCCGCATCGCGGAGCGCTGGCGCAGCGAACGGTGGGATTCGCTGCGCCTGCTGACGCCCAACTGGATGACACGCCTGCCCGGCGGCGGTTATCGCGGAGCCAATCCCGACGGCTTCATGACAATGGCCGAGACGGTGGGGTTCCTAGAGGATTACGCGTGCTCGATCACCGCACCGGTGGAGGACGGTGTGGAGGTGCTTTCGACCGAAAGGGTCGACGGAGGCTTCCGGCTGCTGACCGATCGCGGCCAATGGAGCGTGCGTGCGGTCGTGGTCGCGACCGGATACAGCGACCGGCCACGCATTCCGCCACTAGCAAAGCAGATCTCCTCCCGGATCAGGCAGGTCGTGCCGCGGGACTATCGCAATCCTCAGCACCTGCCCCAGGGTGGCGTTCTCGTGGCCGGGGCCTCGGCGACCGGCATACAACTTGCGGAGGAGATCAATCGCTCCGGACGCCCGGTGACCCTGTCGGTCGGCAGTCATACACGCCTACCGAGGCTTTACCGCGGGCACGACATCCTGTGGTGGCTCGACCGGCTGGGAATGCTTGCCAAGCCTGTCGCTGAAGTTCCGGATCTCACCGCGGCACGGCGGCAGCCCTCCCTGCAGCTGATAGGCACACCCGAGCGCAGGACGCTCGACCTTGCCGGTCTTCGGGAGCAAGGCATTCGTCTTGTCGGTCGAGCGGCTGCCGCCTGCGATACACGCATTCGGTTCAACGGCGATCTCGCCGAAACGACCATGGCGGCGGAACGCAGGCTGAGGCGCGTGCTGGCCAATATAGACCGCGCGGCCGCCGGCGATGGCCTCTACTCGATCGATCCCGGTTCCATTCCGAGCCTGATCCTGAGCGCCGAGGCGACCGAAATCGACCTCATCGACCAGGGTATCCAGACGATCATATGGGCTACCGGCTATCGCCGGGAATACCCATGGCTGAAGCTGGATGTGTTCGACGCCCGGGGCGAAATCCTGAACGATGGCGGCGTCTGCGCGTATCCGGGACTCTACGTGCTCGGCCTCAATTTCATGCGCCATCGAAGCTCCAGCTTCCTCGACGGCGTCGGCCGCGATGCGGAGGCGCTGGCGGCTCACCTGGCAATGTTTCTCGACGTCTCCCGCCGAGCAGCGGCCTGACCGCCGAATACAACGCTAGCGCGGCAAAAATCGACGTTGCCTTCAACGATGAAGCTCACGGCGGACAACGACAAGGGCTCACTGGCGCCGTAGTCAGCGCCCGCAACCATGGAGAAAATCAAAATGAGTGAAATGGTGAACCCATCCCTGTGCCTCACCAGAACGCGAGGTTTGCGCTGGGCTGGCGGAACAATGTTGGCCGCAGTCTGGCGTTTCATTCGTATCCAACGGGACCGTAGACAGCTTTATGAGTTGCCGGACTACATCTTGCGCGACATCGGCATCACCCGCTTCGAGATCAACTGGATCACTTCGTTTGCCGGGCGTGATCCCAGCCGCCGCACGCGTTTTTTGAGGGCGGAGGAGGGCGGGGCTCGATGATTGCCGCATCGACGTCCCACGTCTCGCATAGGGTGTGCCAGGCACCGCTTGTCATCGCCCTGCACTGCTCAGGCGGCAGCGGACGGCAATGGCGCAGCCTGGCGGAGCGGCTCGATGACAGCTACCGGCTCATCGCACCCGATCTGATCGGGGCGCCGGGCGGCGGCACCTGGACTGGTGCCGGCGCTTTCCATCTGACCGACGAAGCCGCCGGTATCCTGGAGATGATCGACCACCATGACGGGCCTGTGCATCTTGTTGGCCATTCCTATGGTGGTGGATTGGCCCTGCATATAGCAGCGGTGCGTCCAGACCGGCTGGCCAGCCTCTCCCTTTATGAGCCGTCTGCCTTTCACCTGCTGCGCGAGCTGGACTGTGAAGGCCACGAGGCGCTCGGCGAAGTCTTGGCGATCGCAGGCACCGTCCATGACGGCCTGATCAACGGCAGTTACCTGACCGCGACAGCTCATTTCATCGACTACTGGGGTGGGGCCGGCATCTTCGCCGCGATGAAGCCGGAACTTCAGGCTGCACTCGTGCGGTTTCTGCCGAAGGCCAGCCTGGACTTCCACGCATTGATCCATGAATCGACGCCAGCAAGCGAATATGCCCGATTTGGCTTTCCGCTCTTGGTATTGCGCGGCGAATTTGCACCAGTTCCGACGCGGCTCATCGCCCGCGAACTCGTTTCCCGCGTTCCGGCCGCAATCGGGGCGATTGTTCCTGGCGCCGGACATATGGGACCGCTGACCCACGCAGACGTGGTGGCGGATCGTTTGGTCCGGCAGATATCGTTCCATGACACCGCGGGGTCGCGAGCTGCGTGACCGCGGCTTGCTTGCCCTACAGGCAGCGCAAACCTTCGAAGCAGATCCCTGGATGCGGAGGGATCAAGCCGTAACCGCCATGGGAACGCGATCGGGCAGGACACTTCCGGTCGGCTCCTCCATGCCGGAGAAATCCTCCCGCATCTGCATTTCTGTGTAGAGCTTGGCCGCTTGCGCGAGAGTTGCATCCGCGCCAGCAATCTTGCCGCGCCGCTTCGCGAGCCCGAGAGCTAGCAAGGAGCGGGCAAGCTCCGGCCGCAATTCAACCCGCCTGGCAAGATTGCAGGCCTGTTCGAGCCAGCCAATGGCCGATCTGGAAGGCTTCAGCTCGGCAAGGCCGCGCAGTACGATGATCTCGCTCCACGGATCGCCGCGTCCCCGCGCAAGCTCGAGCGCATGGCCGAGATTGGCCGCAGCTTCCGGCTCACAGAGGCGCGCACGCACGCATGCGAGCACCGCGCGCGCGTGACATTCGAACTGGGCAAGATCGAGCCGCTCAGCCTCGGTCACCGCCATTTCCAAGGTGGCGCCCGCGTCGTGGTTGCGGCCGAGCAGGAATTCCGCATGCCCGAGCACGGTCAACAGCCATGGCCGGAGTAGGATAGATGCGCTGGTAGCGGCTTCGGAGGACCACAATTGCAGCGCCTCGACAAGCGCCGGCTCGGGGCCGCGCAGGACGCCCACCACACCGGTGAAATAGGCGGCCGCGCAGCTATCGATCGGGCGCGCCACTTCGGCGGCGACCTTCTGCAGTTCGGCAAGCGAACGTTCCGCATCATCGAACCGGCCAAGGCGTGCTTCCGCCTGCGCGCGGTGCCCCAGGTACCAAACCGCACGCGCACCGAGCTGTCCGAAACGCTCCAGACGCCAAGCTTTGGTGAACCTCTCCTCATGCGGAACAAGCCGCTCCAGCACCTGCCGCGCCTCGCTGCGGATCAGAAGCGCCTGTGAGGCGGCCAGGTCCGACTCGCTTATGCAGCGCTGCACGCCATTTGCCGTCGCGCCGCGCTTGAGTGTGTCGGCCGGTTCCAGCGCCTCCTCGTAGCGGCCGTGGGAGCTGTTGAGATAGCTCAAGTGGAGCAACACGTCGGAGATGAGTTGCGGATCGCCCAGTTCCATGGCCAGTTCGCGCGCTTCCAATAGCTGCGGCAGCGCCTTCCGATAGGCACCCAGGGCGCCGTAGGCGGGCCGCATCCGCACCCGCAGGTTGATCGCCTGGGCGAGGGTTTTCGGATTTCGGGGCAGCGCGGCGACTGCTTTGCGGGCGTTTTCGAGGAACTGGACCGCGGCGGAATAGGCCGAGCGTTCCTCGGCCCGGCCCGCCGCTTGCAGCAGATAATCCGCGGCCGGTTCCCAAGCCTCGGCACGAAGCGCGTGTTCGGCCAGTTCCTCGATGTGGTGGTTCAGCGATCCGGCATAGAGTCTGTCCATCGCAACCAATGCAGCCCGATGCAGCCTTTTTCGGTCCTCCGCCAGGAGAGATTCGTAGGTCACCTTGAGCGTCAACGCGTGCTTGAACGTATACTCCACGTGAGGATAGCTCTGGACCTCGAACAGGAATTCCAAACTCTGCAGTTTGGCCAGGCATACCCCCAGCTCCGCCTCCGAGAGCGGCGAGAGCGCCCTCAGCAGGGGATACGGAACATTCTTGCCGATAACCGAAGCGAGTTGGAGTGCCTGCCTTTCCGAGTCACCCAGCTGCTGGATACGTGCGGCGATGAGCGATTGAACTGTCGACGGGATGGTGATGGAATCCACTGGCCTCTTGAGCTCGTAGCGGCCGGACTGGCCGGCAAGTGCACCGTCCGCAACCAATCCGCGCACCATTTCTTCCAGGAATAGCGGCGTGCCCTCGGCCCGCTCGGCAAGCGATTGCCGCAGTTCCCCCAAGCTGGGATCGGATCCCAGCAATTCGGTGAGGAACTGCTCCATTTCGTCCCGCGCGAACCGCTCCAACCTTATCTGCTGGAAATAGCCGCGGCGGTTCCATTCGTGTCGGTACTGCGGCCTGTAGGTGGCGAGCAGCATGATACGGTTGGCGCCCATGACCTCGACCAGCCTGTTCATTACGGCCTCGCTCTCGGCATCGATCCAGTGCAGATCCTCGATAAGCACGGCTACGGGCGAGGCCCGGCTCAAGGCAACGAGAAATGCGCTCATCGCCTCGGATACCCGTGAGGTCCGCTCCCGCGCATCGAGATGCCACCAGGAAGAATCGTCGACCGGCAGGTCCGCGAGGAAGGAAAGCGGCGCCGTATGACTTGGATCCAGGTCCAGTTCAGCCCGTTTGAATGCAAACAGGCGCTGGGCTTCCGCCAAGCCGTCTTCGCCACGAATGCCACAAGCCGAGAGCAGCAGCTTCTTTACAGCACCCAGAGTAACTGATGAATCAAACTCCAGACCGCCACATTCAAGCACAGTAAAACCGGCCACCTCGTCGAGGGAGAGAAATTCATGGGCAAGCCTCGACTTGCCCATGCCGGCGTCGGCGACGATCCCGGCGACCTGGCCGTGGCCCTCCCTGACCCGGCGCCAGATTGCAAGAAGGATTTTCAGCTCGAGCTCGCGCGCCACCAGTCCGGTGAGGCCGCGATTGGCCCTCAGGTGCCAGCGCGACAAAGCGTGATTTTCGCCCAACAGCTCGTAAATGCGTTCCTCGTGGCCAAGTTGCGGATGCTCCGAATGCGCTAAGCGGTGCATCTGCACATAGCCCCCGGCGGCTGCGCGCGCCCGGCCTGTCGCGGCGATCGTCGCACGGTGCAAGGCACGCATCAGCCGGTTGGCCGCACGCGGCGCGGCTCCGGCCAGTTCAACCTTGCTGGCTTTGGTCGTCCATTGCTGCCGCACGATCACCTCGCCGGTGTCTATTCCGGCCCTCAACTGGATCCCGCCCTGGGAAAGCTCCTCCACTGCCAGCTTGGCCGCAAGCGCGGCGCGGCATGCAAGATAAGCGTGATCCTCGGTGGCGCGAGCGAGGCCGAATGCTGCGGTGATTGTCCCGTCAGCAGCCGACGTGACGACGCCGCCATGGCTCTCCACGACGTCTATCACCCGATCCTCGACGGGCTGGAATTCGCGGATCGCCACTTCCGGATCCTCCGTTTCGAGGAGATGCATGGGACTGACCACTTCCGCGGCCAGCACTGTTATGTATTGCCGAGAGCGGTTGATTCCCAAGGACGCCGGAGGGCCTGCCAGTTGCTGCGTCTGTTCGGGGTCGGCAAGGAAACGACGCGTTTCGTCGACGAAGGTCGCGAATGCCGGTTCGTGGCCAAGCAGCACGTGGTTGACGCTGTCTAGCGCAACGAAACGCGCGCCGGGGATTTTCCCAGCCATCGCCTGGCCATGATCGAACGGAATGACCGCGTCTCCCGTAGCATGCATCACCAGGGTCGGGACGCGGACCCGCGGTAACAGCTCGTCAACGTCAATGACGGCGCCTTCCTCGAAGATGCGATGGGCAATCTCCGGCGAGACGGTATTGCGTTGCAACTCGTTATACCAATTCCTCTGTTCCGGCGTTGCTTCCGGAATGAAGAGGGAGGTGAACATTTGCCGGAACACCGGGTCGTCTTGGCCCCAGCCTTCCTGAATCAGCGCTCCCATCGCTTCGCGGCGCGCTATTTCGCGCTGATTGCCCCGTTTGCGCCAACCTTTGGTGAATCCGCCATACAGCACCATCCCCGCCACACGCTCTGGATGCCGGACGGCATAGGCTATCGAAACGGCGCACCCCTGGGAAATGCCAAGCAGGGAAACGCGGCGCAGACCAGCGGCATCGATGATGCTCTCCAGGTCGGCAACCATGGCCTCGAAGGACAGGTCGGCGGGATACCGGTCCGACAGGCCGTTGCCGCGCTGGTCGTAACGTATCAGCTGGTAGTGCGCGGAGAGGCCCTCGATCCAATGCTTCCACACCGGACTGTCCCATTCGAGCTCGAGATGGGACATCCAGTGGGCGGCCCTTACCAAAGGGGGGCCTTGACCACTCAAGGAATAGGCCAAGCGCGCGCCGTCGGGCGTCGTGCACCGGCGAATCTCCTGCGCAAGGATTCGCTCCGGCGGAGAGGCAAGCTGTATCTCCGACGCAGGCAAAACACGCGTCGGAGGGACGTTCTCATCGGCGGGAGCGACCCCGATGTCGCTACTCGAAGCGCGGCTCTGGACCATGGCGGATTGCCGTGCTGCCTCGCTCAGCCGGCGGATGTCCGCTCGAAGAGCCTCGTCCCCAGGCTCCAACCCGTCCAGGACATGCGCGTACGGAAGTGCCCGCGCCGGCTCAAGCCGGTCGACGAGCACCCGAAGGATGCGCAGATGCGTCACGTGCAGTTCGTCGGCGGTCGCAATGCGCCAGGCTTCGAATTCCGGACAGCGCGGCAGTGAAAGATCATCCAGGAAACGGCCGCGGAACGCTCCGGCGAGGGCCTCCAGTTTCTCCGGTCCGAGAGCCTCTATGTCACGACCGCCGAGGCCCCGGAGCGGCGCGATGTCCAGCACGACTTCGCTGGTGTTCAGGCGAACTGCGTTGCGGTCGGCTTGCAGGATCTCGCCGTTCCCGAGGTCGACGACCTGTCGGATCTTCGAGAGACTCCAGCGCAGGGCGCCGCGAGGATCGTCCGGTACCTCCCAGAACATCTCGCAAAGGCGCTCGCGCCGCTGCGGGCGCTCTACGAGCGCAAGATAGGCCAGTAGCGCCCGCGTCTTTTTCGAAGGCGGCAAGGAAACGACCTCGCCAAGGCGAAGGACGGTCAGACCTCCGAGAACGCGAATTTCGAGCGACACTTTGCCAATCCCAGTCGCTGCTAAATTAGCCATGGATTGTATCAAGTCCGTGCCGTTGCCGAAAGCGTTCGTTTCCGGAAGCGTGAGGTTTCCGCCTGCGCTCTGATTTGCCTTCCCTTCGTGGGAAGGCCGACACGGACAAGTCCACATGAATGCCGAGCCGGAACGGGATCACGCCCGTTCCGGCTCGCTTTGATGGTGGCGACCGCACTCTGAAAGGCCCGGAGGCGGGGTCTCACGCTGCCGCGCGCACCCATCGGGGCAGCAGGCTCTCGGGATTTGCGCATGCGCCGGGCGTGTAGTTTGCGCCAACGAACTCCAGCCGGGCGGCGAGCGTGCCGTCCCGCCAGGCCGCAAGCGTCTCCATGCAGCCACCGATATGCTTGCCGCCGACAAAGACCTGCGGAATTGTAGGCGAACCGATCCGGGCCCTCAGAGCCTTGCGGATTTCCCCGTCCCGGCCGTTCTTCTGGAATTCCGGAGCATCGATGTCGATGGACCTGTAGACGATTCCGGCACGGTCGAAGAGCTTTCTTACCGTCCAGCAGAATTCGCACCATGTCAGGGCGAATATGACCACCGGATGCTCCGCATCATAGATCGCCTCATCGACAAACGCATGCGCCGACTGATCGATTTGGATTTCGTTCACGGGCGCCGATGAAAGGGCGAAGGACGGCGGCCGGTCGAAGCGGTAGCCGGGTGTGGAGCGAGAGATCGCCTCTTCGGCCGGCGACATTTCCTCGCTGATGTGATCGAACAGGATCGTGCTGAGATACCGCTCGCCCGTGTCAGGCAACATACAGAGCACGTTGCGGTCCGGTCCGACGCGTCGAGCGATTTCCAGTGCGCCGCTCAAGGTAGCCCCGCCGGAGATCCCCGCCAGTATTCCTTCTTCCGTCGCAAGCCGGCGCGCAGCTTCCAAAGCGCTGGCGCCTGAAACCGGCAAGATTTCGTCCACAAGATCGTCAGCCATCGCGTTGCCGACGATCTGCGGAATGAAATCAGGGCTCCAGCCCTGCATCGGGTGTGGCCGGAAGCGAGTGTGCGCCCGAGTGGGCAGTCCGTGTTCGTCGAAAGTTTGGGGAATGCCACTCGACAGCAGCGCCGAATTGTCGGGCTCGCAGACGATGATCCGCGTTTGCGGGCGCTCGCGCTTGAGTACTCGCGCCACACCGGCCAGCGTTCCGCCGGTCCCGGTGCCGGTGACCCAGTAATCGAGTGGACGGTCCTGGAACGCCGCGAGGATTTCGAGCGCTGTCGTGCGGGCATGGACATCGGCGTTGACGGGCGTCTCGAATTGCCGGCAGAGGAACCAGCCGTGCGCTCCGGCCAGCTCGACCGCCTTGGCGAGCATGCCGCTGCCGCGCTCGACGGCAGGGGTCAACACGACCTTGGCACCGAAGAAACGCATCAGCTTGCGGCGTTCGAGGCTGGCGTTCTCCGGCATGACGATGACGAGAGGATAGCCTTTCCGCGCGCAAACCATGGCAAGTCCGATGCCCGTGTTGCCGCTCGTCGCCTCGATCACCGTCTGGCCGGGCCGAAGTGCACCCGAACTCTCCGCTTCTTCGATGATCGCGGCGGCAAGACGGTCCTTGACCGAGCCGCCAGGATTGAACGCCTCGATCTTGGCATAGAGCGAAGCGGCACCATTGTTGATGCGGGAAAGGCGGACGACCGGCGTGTCGCCGATCGTGTCGAGAATGCTGTCGTAAATACTGCTCATCTCAGCTGTCCTTGCCTGGTGATGACGGTGCTCCGCCCTCTTCGATCTCTAAGGTTGGCAGGAAGGCCGTGGTTTGCAGCGTTCGAACCAACGTGGAATTAAATGGATTTCGACGTTTGAATCAGCGGCTCATCGCAGGACCGGCAAGGCGGCGCATAATGGGACCTGCGCTCTTGCGCCGGATGATGCCGCCAAATACGCCCAGAACCACGAGATTGGCCGCGCCTGCGACAGATGCCACCAGGAAAGCGCGCCCATAGCTGCCAAAGCTGTCATAGACGAAACCGCCGAAATAGCCGGCCACGCCCATGCCCAGCCAGGCGACCAGCATGACGATGCCGAGTGACTGGCCAAAGCGTTCGGCTGGCGCAAACTGGCGCACGCAAAGGATCAGGCACGTCATGTTTCCGGCGAAGCCGAAGCCGAAAACCGCCGACAGCGCCAGCAGGCTCAGCTGCTGGTCCAGCGCGGGAAAAATCGCAACGCATGCCGTCTGAATAAACGACGCCAGGGCATAGGCGGCAAGATTGCTTGTCCGGTCGGCGAGGAGCCCGAACGCGATCCGCCCGACGGCGCCGAACAGCATGGCGGTCAGCAGGCTGAGCGATCCGACATCCGAAGACCCGCACACAGCCGTGACGAAGCTCGTGAGGTGCATCAGCGGGACGCCCATGCAGGCGCAGCAAAGGAAGGCTGCAGCTGATAGCAGCGCCACCGGAGAAAGCCGGCCACTTTGGAACCCTGGCTTTGCTGAAAAACGCACCGGCGCGGGAAGGACCTCACCGACGGGCGGCGCCTGAACCGCCGGCATGAAGATCGCCAGCGCAGCCATCGTCGCCACAGCCATGATCGCGTATGCGAGGCGCCAGCCGACGCCGTCGATCAAGGCATTTGCAGCGTAGGGCATTATGCCCTGGCCCAGGGCTCCGCCTGCTGTGACGATCCCTATCGCCAGGCCGCGGCGGCGGTCGAACCAGAGTCCGGTCACTGCAAGTACCGGCGCGTACAGACAGGCAAAGCCTAGCCCGCCCAAAGCGAAGTTGGCCGCATAGATCTGCCAGAGCGAAGTGGCGGAGGAAAGCGCGGCGAGCGCGATCACCATGCCAGCTGAGCCGATGAATAGCAGGCTTTTGACATTCAGGCGGTCCGACAGCCGGCCCCAGAACAGCCCGCCCAACGCCATGCCGACGCTTGATAGCGTGTAGGCAAGGCTGATGTCGGCTCGCGACCAGCCAAACTCCGCCTCAAGCGGTCTGATGAAGACGGATGTCAGCGCCAGGCTGCCAAATCCGAACGCCATGGCGGTCGTGGCGCCGGCCGCAGCCAACAGGCCGCGTAGCCGTATTGCGCCGTCCCGAACCTCCCTGCCTCCAGTTGGTGGTGATTGACGATTCGACATGTTTCTGCCCTCGAAGGACCTCTTCGAAACTGTCATCGGCCAGCGGTATGGAAGCAGGCGTGTGCGTCAGCGTGGAAAGCTCCAACGCGGGCCGTGGAAACGCCCCGCCTAAGCTTGCAGCCTCCTCTCGGTGAACGGCGGATCAGGGAGATCTTATGATCATCGCCAGCGCCACCATGACGGACTGGTTGACACCGAGCATGATCTCGGGACCGGCCAGCGGCAGTTGAACGCGAAAGAAGACAGGGTCTGTATATGGCCAGTCGCCAACTATCCGTCGGAGTAGCTGACCCTTTAGCTAACCTCCCGCGCCGGATCGGCTGCCAGCGCCAGGGAATTTGCGACGTGCTCGAGGTGCTCCTCGTCCAGAATGCTGGTCGCGACGCGGACAGCGTTCGTTTTTCCCGTCGAAAACTTCGCTCCGGCATGGACCGCGATGCCGTGGGCGGCCAGCGTGACCATCGCGTAAGGTTCCGAAGCAACCGGAATGAGGACGCTGAGACCGTGTCCGGCGTCGATATCGACATTGCGTTTGGCCAGTTCGCCGGCGAGCCGTTCGCGACGGCCGCGGTATACCTCCTTCGCCTGCTCCACCAGGGCGGCCGTGGCCGCGTCTTGCAGCAGCCAGGCGGTGGCTGCCTGCAGGATGCGGCTGGTCCATCCCGAGCTGAAGCTGCGGTAGGACTGGATCTGCTCGACGATCGTCGCCGATCCGGACAGCACGGCGAGCCGCAGATCCGGGCCGTGGGTCTTGGAATAGGACAGGATATGGACGACGCGATCGGGAAAACGCCGGCCAAGCGAAATACGCGGCGCCGAGGCAATATCGCCGACGCCGTCATCTTCGACAATCAGCACGTCGGTGCCGGCGAGCAGGTCGCCGATGACTTCCAGCCGCGCCGACGACATGCAGGCGCCGGTAACCGAATGGACGCGCGGCTGGAACAGGAACGCGACGGGCCGCTGCCGCAGAGCGTTGGCAAGTGCATCCGGCAAGGGACCGTCGCTGTCGCAGTCTACCGGGATGATCGGCACATCGAGATCCTCGAGGATGTCGAGCAGGCGAAGCGCCGTCGGGTTCTCGATGGCCACCGGCGCCCCCGGCGGGACCAGCGCATGCAGCAAGGTGTAGATGGCGTTGTAACCGCCATTGGTGGCCAGGAACGCGCCGGGATCGTACGGCCATGACGGGCGCACTGCGGCCTCCAGCTCGGGCAGGATGCGCACCCGCTCGTAGCTGTTGAGCTTTTCGGCGCGCGCACCATGCGCCAGCGCGATGTCGAGCGGCGGCAAGAGCCTCACATCGGGCTCCGCGATCGCCAGGTTCAGAACATCCTGTCCGTAATTGCCGCCGCTCATGTGGCGCTCGGGCCGGGCGGCAAAGCGGTTGCCCATGATCCAGGTGCCGTTGCGTCCGCGGCCGCCGATGATCTTGTAGCGCCGCAACTCGCTCCACGCCTGCGAGACCGTCGCCGGGCTGACGCCAAGCACATAGGCCAGATCGCGCACCGGCGGAAGCTTTGCGCCGACAGGCAGCGCGCCGCTTCTGATCAGCGCACTGGTCTCGCGCGCGATGCCGCGCATCGTGCGGTCGCCAAGGCGATCAGCGAACCATCCTGCATCGAAATCCATCGGCACCCGCGACCATTAAAGCAAATGTTCAATAACATAATAACATTTGATCGGCCAAAAATAAACATTTACCAATCGCCGGTCAAACATAGCGTTGAAGTTCATGCCGATGCCCGTTTCCATCACTGTAGCCACCCGCGATTGGGACTATCTCACCCCTTTGGTGCTGGGTGACGTCACTTCGAGCCGCTTGTCGGTGAAGGTTGATCGCGTCGCCACGCTCATTCCGGACCTCGGTACCGATCCGAACTACGATGCGGCGGAGGTCTCATTCAGCCGTTATGTGTCGGCGATGGCTTCGGGCGTCGATACGGTGGTTGGATTACCGTGCTTCATCATGCGCGGCTTTCGCCATCGCTGCATCATAACGGTCGAGACCAGCCCGCTGGAACGGCTTTCCGACCTTGCCGGCAAACGCATCGGCGTGACCGGCTGGCGCGATTCCGGTAACACATGGACGCGCGCGGCGCTTCGCCGGGAAGGCGTCGGCGTCGAGGATGCCTATTGGTTCGCCGGCAGGCTGACATCGGGGCACCCGATCGCCGACCGCCTCGACGGATTCGGCAGGCCGGGGCGCATCGAAGCAGCACCGGGCGAGCGCCCGATGATGGAGCTGCTGGCGCAAGGCGAGCTCGACGCCGTTTTCACGCCCTTCATGCCGGACGGCTTTTTCGGCCCGGCTTCCGGCTTCCGGCAAGTGCTGCGCGATTTTCGCGCGGCCGAACGCGCCTATTTCGCCGACGTCGGTTATGTCCCGGGCATGCATCTGGTCGCCGTCAAGGCCGCCCTAGTCAGGGAGCGCCCCTGGCTGCCGCAGGAACTCGCCAGGCTGATCAACGAAAGCCAGCGCGTCTGGACGGCAAAGCGCCGAAAATATGCCGATACCTCGCCCTGGATCCTCGAGGAGCTGCTTCATGCGGGGCGCGACCTGCCTGCCTCCTGGAACGCCAGCGGCCTGCCGGCCAACCGGCGCATGATCGAGGATTTCGTCACCGAGCTCCATGCCCAGGGCATTCTGGCGGAACCGATTTCCGCCGAAGCCTTGTTTCCTTTCGAGGCCAGATCGCGGGCCACCGCAGCCTGACAACGCACAACGAAGAACACGAAGGAGAATGCCATGAGGACAATCAGCTTCATATTCGCCTCGCTCGTCACCATGCTGGCGCAGGCCAGCTTTGCCCAGGATATCCAGAAGCAATCGGTGAACGAGCATTTGCGGGCCCGGCTGCCGGAAGAGATCCGCACGGCGGGAAAGATCACCGCCGTCAACAACGGCTCGTTCCCGCCCTATGAGATCGTCACCGGCACCGAACTGTCCGGGGCGACCAGGGATATTTCCGACGCCATCGGTCAGCTGCTCGGGGTCGAGATCAATCATGCCTCGGTCGCCGGCCTGCCGGCTTTGCTGAGCGGCATCAATGCCGGCCGTTATCAGTTCGCGATGGGGCCTGTCGGCGACTATCCCGACCGCCAGAAATCCAACGACTTCATCGATTGGGTGCGCGAATACGTCGTCTTCGCCGTCGAGAAGGGCAACCCGCAAGGCATCACCTCGCTCGACACCGCGTGCGGCAAGCGCATCGCCGTCATGTCGGGTGGCTCGGCCGAAAAGGTCATCAAGCAGCAGGCGCAGAAATGCACCGAGGGCGACAAGCCGGCCGTCGAGGTGCAATCCTTCACCGACCAGCCGAGCTCGATACTGGCCGTCCGGTCGAAACGCTCCGACGCATTCTTCTCCTCGCAGGCGCCGCTGACCTATTTCGTCGAGCAGGCGAAGGGCCAGCTGGAACTCGCCGGTGTCGGCCAGGCCAACGGCTTCAAGGACATCTATCAAGGCGCCGTCGTCAAGAAGGGCTCGCCGCTGGGCGGCGTGCTGCTCGACGCGTTCAAGATCCTGATGAAGAACGGCACCTACGCCGCGGTCATGAAGAAGTGGGGTCTCGAGAAGAACATGATCGATGCGCCAGGCATCAACCAGGGCCAGTAGAGGCTGCCATGACCGACGCCACCGCTGCCTACGCGGCCGGGCTGCCGCGACGTCCCGACGACGCGCTGCGCGACGTCAAACGAGCCCACCGGCCGTTTCCGCTCGTCCGGCTGGCGCTCTGGGCGTTCACCGTCGCCGTGGCAGCCGGCTTCGCCTATATCGTTGCAGTCAACCCGAATTTCGGCTGGCCGGTCGTCGCCCAGTATTTCTTCGATCCGACGGTCATGCAGGGGCTTTCCGTAACGCTCGGCCTGACGGTCGTGGCGATGATCCTGGGTATCGTGCTCGGCCTGCTGCTCGCCATCGCGCGCATGTCGAACGATAGGCTGGCATCCCTTCTCTCCGGCCTGTTCATCTGGTTCTTCCGGGGAACGCCGCTGCTGGTGCAATTGATCCTGTGGTACAACCTTTCGACGCTGTTTCCGCGCATTTCCATTGGCTTCGCCAGTTGGAACACCAACGACCTGATCACGCCTTTGACGGCCGCCGTTCTTGGTCTGGCGCTGAACGAGGCCGCCTACATGGCCGAGATCATCCGTGGCGGGCTGCTGTCGGTGGACAAGGGACAGGCCGAAACGGCTGAAGCCTTCGGCATGACCCGCGCGCGGGCCTTGCGGCGCATCATCATCCCGCAGGCGATGCGGTCGATCGTGCCGCCGACCGGCAATCAGCTGATCAGCATGATCAAGGCGACGTCGCTTGTCAGCGTCATCGCCATGGCCGACCTGCTCTACTCGGTGCAGTCGATCTACAACCGCACCTTCGAAATCATTCCGCTGCTGATGGTTGCAGTGCTGTGGTACCTGCTGATCACCTCGGTCCTCAATGTCGCGCAAGGCGCGATCGAACGCCACTACAGCCGCGGCGACCGCGGCGCGCGCGAGAAGACCGCGACCGCCACCCTGGAGGCCGCCAATGAGCGCGCATGACACGCCCCTGGTCCGGGCGCGCAACGTTCACAAGGCGTTCGGCCCGCTCGAGGTGCTGAAGGGCATTGATCTGGACGTCGCGCCTGGCGAGGTGGTGGTCATTCTCGGACCGTCCGGCTCCGGAAAGTCGACCTTCCTGCGATGCATCAATCATCTCGAGGCGATCGACCAGGGGTCGATCGAGGTGGACGGCGAGCAGATCGGTTACCGGTTGCACGACGGCCGCCTCGACAAGCTTTCCGACCGCGCGATCGCCGCGCAGCGGCGCAAGATCGGCATGGTGTTCCAGCAGTTCAATCTCTATCCGCACATGACGACGCTGCAGAACGTCATCGAGGCTCCGGTCGGCGTTCACCGGGAGAACCGCAAGGAGGCGATCGGCTACGGCCGCGAACTGCTGACCCGTGTCGGTCTTGCCGACAAGATCGACGCTTATCCGCGCCAGCTTTCAGGCGGCCAGCAGCAGCGCGTCGCCATCGCCCGTGCGCTCGCCATCCGCCCGAAATTGATGCTCTTCGACGAGCCGACGTCGGCGCTCGATCCGGAGCTGGTCGGCGAGGTGCTCGCCACCATGCGCGATCTCGCCAGGCAGGGCTTGACCATGATCGTGGTCACGCATGAGATCGGGTTCGCCCGCGAAGCGGCGGATCGGGTGGTGTTCATGGACGACGGTAATGTGATCGAGGCCGGGCCTCCGGACGAGGTTCTCGCTAAACCCAGGCACCCGCGCACGCGGGCTTTCTTAAGCCGTTTCATCTAAAAGCAAAACCGGCGCGGCACCTGCTCGGCCGGCAAAGGACCTCCCATGCCAAAGACCTCCAACCAGTTCGCCGACATTTCCGACTTCGCCGACAAGGCCGCCGAGCTTGCAGCGGCCCGCCAGCACCTGCACGCGCATCCCGAGCTTTCATTCCAGGAGCAAGAAACGGCTGCATACGTTGCCGAACGGCTCGAAAGCTGGGGCTATGAGGTGACGCGCAATGTCGGCGGGCTCGGGGTCGTCGGCCGTCTGCGCCAGGGCAGCGGCCGCAGCATCGCCATCCGTGCCGACATGGACGCCCTGCCGATCACCGAAGCGACCAATCTCCCTTATGCCAGCCAGGCCAGCGGCAAGATGCACGCCTGCGGTCATGACGGCCACACCACGATGCTGCTCGGCGCCGCCGAATACCTGGCGCGCACACGGCATTTCAACGGCACGGTGAACCTTATCTTCCAGCCGGCCGAGGAAGCCGGCAAGGGAAGCGGGGCGCAGGCGATGATCGCCGACGGCCTGTTCGAGCGCTTTCCCTGCGATGCGATATTCGGGCTGCACAACCACCCGGGCGCGCCGACGGGTTCGTTCCTGATGCGCGCCGGGCCGCTGATGGCGGCGAGCGATACCGTCACCATCAGGATCGCCGGGCGTGGCGGCCACGCCTCGCGTCCGCACCTGACGGTCGACCCGATCGTCGCTGCCGCCAACATCGTCATGACCCTGCAGACGGTGGTGTCGCGCAACGTCAACCCGATCGAGACAGCTGTCGTCACCGTCGGCACGATTCACGGAGGCACGGCCTCCAACGTCATCCCGGAACACGCCGAAATCACGCTGAGCGTCCGCTCCTTCTCGGCCGAGATCCGCGACACGCTCGAGCAGCGTATTCGCAATATCGCAGCACTTGTGGCGCAGGCGCATGGCGCAACGGTCGAGATCGATTACGAGCGCGGCTACCCAGTGGTGGTCAACTCCGAGCGCGAGACGTCCTTTGCGACAGACATCGCTGTCGAACTCGTCGGTCAGGACAAGGTGTCCGTCTGCCCGTTGATCCCCGGCAGCGAAGATTTTTCTTATTTCCTCGAACACAAACCCGGTTGCTTCCTGCGCCTCGGAAACGGCGAGGATTCAGCCATCCTGCACAGCTCGAAATATGATTTCAACGACGGCAATCTGACCGTCGGCGCAGCGCTCTGGGCTCGTTTGACCGAGAGATTCCTGGCCGCTTGATCCATACTTGCGGCTGGGATTGTCGATCGGCCGGTCGAGCATTATTGGGGCGACCGGCCGCGCGACGATGCTCAACGAATTCTCACGCATTCCCCCTCTTCGAATGCGATAAGAGCTTCGCTTTCAGACAAACAAAAAGTCACTCGTCGTCAGCGGGCTTGTAAAGTTTGCGAGAGTAACTTGATCGACTCCTGCGGTAATGATGGTGTCGGTTCCACTTTGCGCAATTGTGAGATCATCGAACGATTGCACGCCCTCCACGCCACTAAATACAATGGTGTCGCCTTGGGTCTGGCTGAAGTCGTAGATGGTGTTTTGGGTTCCGACCGTCATTGAACCATCGTCCTTGAATATGAATTGATCTCTGCCGCCCTGAGCCAGTTCGCTCAGTTGCCCGTCACCCCACATGTCGTTGATGACGGTGCAGCCGGGTGCCGCGCTCCCGGCGTACAGGGTATCGTTTCCGCCCAGAGCCGAACCGGACATTTGCAGGGCGTCGCCGCACAGGAAGTTGCGGACCTGGCCGCTTTCGCTGTTGTGGCCGCCGGTAAGAATGTCGTTGCCGCCCTGGGCGGAACCGGACATGAAAGGTGCGTCGCCATACAACTCGCTTTGAACATCATCAGGACCAGAGCTCTTATTGCCGCCGATCAGAGTATCGTTGCCGCCCAAAGCATTGCCGGCCATCGCACCAGCATCGCCATAGCCGAAATTATTGGTGCCTTGCAGCACGGCCACGTCATCGCCACCGCGAGCATGGCCGGACATGATGCCGGCCGCGTCACCATGGAAACTTATCCCGGACCCACCCACGCTCGTGAAGGTATCGTTGCCGCCCTGAGCAAAGTCGGACATATGTAGGCTCGCGTCGCCAAAGAAGCTTTTGGTCTGAACCGTGCCACCAAAGTCTGTGTAATGGTCGTCGCCACCCTGAGCATGGCCAGACATGCTGCGACCGGTGTCACCGTAGAAAATGTTGTCGGCGTTACTGGCGCCATTGAAATTGTCGTTGCCGCCCTTACTGTAGCCCGACATATCGCCGTTGGCGTCCCCGTAGAAAGCGTTGCTGGAGTCGCTCCTGGCCATGAAACTGTCGTCGCCACCTTGAGCATGGCCAGACATGTTGTTCCCGGCGTCGCCGAAGAAAATGTTGACGGCGACACTGGCGCCCTCGAAGGTGTCGTTGCCGCCCTTGCTGTGGTCCGACATATCGACGCCGGCGTCACCGTAGAAGTCGTTGAAAGAGTTAGGAAGGGCCGTGAAACTGTCATCTCCGCCCTGAGCATGGCCGATCATGTTGCCGCCGGCGTCACCGAAGAAAGTGTTGATGACCTGTGTGGAGCTGCCCTGGAAGGAGTCGTTGCCGCCCTTGCTGTGGTCCGACATATCCTCGCCCGCATCACCGTAAGCAGTGGTGATGGAGAAACTCGACCCCGTGAAGGTATCATCACCGCCTCGAGTAAAATTGAACATGCTGCCAACCGCGTCACCGTAAAGGGTGTAGGTTGAGGGTTCGTTTTCCGTGAAGGTATCGTTGCCGCCCCTCGAGAAATCGAGCAGGCTGCCGCCAGCATCACCGATTAAGATGTTTGTATTTAGATCGCCTGCGAGGGTGTCATTGGTGCCCCATTGACGATCTGCTAGATCACCGGGAGTAAAGGAAACGCGTTTAGACATTGTACGCTCTCCTGTTGAGCCTCCGACCCATCACAGCCTTGCGCTGTGAGCCAAGAGCGAGCAATAATCACAAAGGGCTATATCAGTGGGTATAAGGGGGTCGGCAGCTCATCACCGCCGCGCCATTGGCGACGGCCAGCTAACCGAGTGTTGATTTTTGCCTATCCCAGCCTTGCCCGAGCCTTGGCCGTCCAGGCGTTGAACAGCCGGTCGGCGACGATGCCGATGAAGGCGATGGCCAGGCCGGCGACGATGCCGCGGCCGGAATCGGCCTTGGATAGGGCGATGAACACCTCCTGGCCGAGATCGCGCGTGCCGACCATGGCGCAGATGATGATCATCGCCAGTGCCATCAGGATGGTCTGGTTGACGCCGAGCATGATCTCGGGCAACGCCAGCGGCAGCTGCACGCGAAAGAAGGTCTGGCGCCTGGTGCAGCCCGAAACCTTCGCCGCCTCGATCAGCGCCGACGGCACCTGCCGGATGCCGTGATTGGTGTAGCGGATCGCCGGCACCACGGCGAACGCGACGGTGGCGATCATCGCGGTGACGTCGCCGACCCTGAACAGCATCACCACCGGAATGATGAAGCAGAACGACGGCAGCACCTGCAGCGTGTCGATGACCGGCGTGACGGTCTTTTCGAAGCGGTCGCTGCGCGATGCCATCAGCCCGATCGGGATGCCGATCAGGCAGGCGATAAAGGCCGAGATTCCGCACAAATAGACCGTCGCCATGGTCTTTTCCCAAAGTCCGGTGACGGCGCAGAACGCTGTCAAAGCCGCGACCAGGGCGGCGAGGCGCAAGCCGCCGAGCTGGTAGCCGGCAAGGCCGAGGAGACACACCGCGCCCAGCCACGGAAAGCCCTCGCAGAAGGCGCGCACCGGGTTGAGCACATTGAGGATAAGCACCACGCGGAACGCTTCGATCGTGTCGAAGAAGTTGATGGTGATCCAGTTCACCGCCGCCTTCCACAAAGGCGCGGTGGTCAAGGTGATCGCTTTCGGCACCGCGGCGAACGCTGGCACGAACAGGCCGAGCAGCGTGGTGGCGGCGAGAATGGCGACGGCCAGCGTCAGATTGGGATAGCGTCGCCAGAAACTGGTGCTGGCCTGATGGCGGACATTGCCCTTGGCGTGATTGTGCGCGATCGCCTGGCTCAGCCGGTCGAGTGCAATTGCCAGCGCGACAATGGCGAGGCCAGCTTCCATGGCCTCGCCGACCTTGAGCGCGCGCAACGCCAAAAGCACGTCATAGCCGAGCCCACCGGCGCCGATCATCGAGGCGATGATCACCATATTGAGCGCCAGCATGATGACCTGGTTGACGCCGACCATCAATGTCGGCCGCGCCGACGGCAACAGCACCCGCCACAGCTTCTGCCGTGCCGTGCAGCCGGCCATCTGGCTGAAATCGTCGATCTCCGACGGCACCCGCGACAGGCCGAGCATCGTCGCCCGCACCATTGGCGGCGTCGCGAAAATTGCCGTCGCGATCATTGCCGAGACCGGGCTGTTGCCGAACAGAAGCAGCATCGGGATCAGATAGGCGAAGGTCGGGATCGTCTGCATCAGATCGAGGGCAAGGGAGATCAACAACCTCTCCGCCCAAGGCTTGCGCCATGCCCAGATGCCGGCGAACAGCCCAGTAACAATGCAAAACGGCACGGCGATCGAGATCAAGCCCAGCGTCAGCATGGCGCTGGTCCACTGCCCGAACAGCGCGATGTAGAGAAAACAGCCGCCGACCAGCGCACCCAGCTTCCAGCCGCCGACGGCGCGCCCGGCAAGATAGGCGGTAGCGCAGACGCCGACCCAGGACAGGCGCGGCAAGACGATCATATCCGCGCCATGGCCGATCTTGAAATTCTTGGCCAGAAGAGCGAGCGCGAAATCGAGCGGCACGCCGAGCACCGCGGTGATCGAGCGGGTCAGCCAGGAGAAGTTCGACTTCACCCAGTTCATCAGCGCACCGACCCAGTCTGCGACAGGAACGATCGCGCCGGCCGGGTAATTGACCGCCCAGGGCAGGCTTTCCTGCAGCAGGAAGACGATAAGCACGGCGGCGAGCGCGCAGGCCCAGATCGCCAGCCAGGTTTGAACCGGCCGGGGCCTCGCTGCGCTGGCGCTTGCCGTGACCGTCATGCGCCGGCCCCACGACGCTCGATGCCGGCGAGAAGATCGATCACCGCCTGCGGCGTGACTAAGCCGATCGGCTTGCCGGTGCCGTTGACCACCGCGAAGGGCTTGCCGGCAGAGACGATATCAGCCGAAAAACTTGATATCTTGGCATCCGGCGCGACCGTGCCGCCGTACTCGGCACCGTCGCAGGCGCGCATCAGGCTGCGCGCCGATATCACCTTGGCGCGATCGACATCGCGGGTGAATTCGGCAACATAGTCGGTCGCCGGATTGACCACCAGCTCTTCCGGCGTGCCGATCTGGATGACCTCGCCGTCCTTCATGATGGCGATCCGGTCGGCCAGCCGGATGGCCTCGTCGAAATCATGGGTAATGAAGACGATGGTCTTGTGCAGCATGGTCTGCAGCCGCATCAGCTCGTCCTGCATCTCACGGCGGATCAGCGGATCGAGGGCCGAGAACGGCTCGTCGAGGAACCAGATTTCCGGCTTTGTGGCGAGGCTGCGGGCGATGCCGACACGCTGTTGCTGGCCGCCGGAAAGCTCGCGCGGATAGAAATGCTCGCGGCCGCGCAAGCCGACCAGCTCGATGACTTCACCGGCCCGCTTCTCGCGCGTCGGCCGGTCCTGCCCCTGGATGCCCAAGGGAAAGGCGATGTTCTCCAGCACGTTGAGATGCGGCAGCAAGGCAAAATTCTGGAACACCATGCCCATGCGATGGCGTCGCAGCTCGATCAGCGCGGCATCGGAAATCTTGAGCAGGTCCTTGCCTTCAAACTCGACCTTGCCGTGGGTCGGCTCGATCAGCCGCGACATGCAGCGCACCAGCGTCGACTTGCCTGACCCCGAAAGTCCCATGATGATGAAGATCTCGCCCTGGCGGATTTCGAGATCGACGGCGCGCACCGCGCCAACCAGTCCGGCAGCGGCGATGTCCGCCAGGCTGGCCTTGCCGTCGCGCCGACGGATGAAATTGGCCGCGTCCGCCCCGAACAGCTTCCAGACATTGCGACAGGCAAGCTTTATCGGGCGGGCATCGTTGCCCGCTTTCGCCGCCTGTTCAATCGTATCGGTCATGCGATCGTCCTTCTGGAACACGGGATCGAGACCCGGCCACGGATGGCCGGGTCGTCGGATTTCCAGTCAGACGGTCACTCGGCCCAGGCTTTCCAGTCGGCTTCGTGGGCGGCGATCCAGGCGGCGGCGACGTCTTCCGGCGTCTTGCCTTCGAGATCGATCTCGCCGCTCATCTTGTTGAGCTCGTCGGTGTCGACCGTGTAGTTTTTCGCGACCTTGTAGGCGACAGGCCATTTGTCCTTCATGCCGGCCCAGGAATATTTCCAGATCTCGCCATGCGGCTTGCCGCAGTCATATTTCGCGTCGGGGTTCACACCCCATTTCGGGTCGGTGTAGCACTCTGTCGTATAGTCAGGGAATTCGACCCATTCGCCCTTGTATTTGGCCGGCGCCCAATGCGGCGAATAGATCCACAGCATGATCGGCGCCTTGCGCTGATAGGCCGAGTCCAGTTCGGCGAACATCGCCGCATCGGTTCCGGCATGGATGACGGTGAAGGGCAGTTTCAGCGCCTCGACGCGTTCGTCGTCAAAACCTTCCCATGTCACCGGGCCGCCGAGATAGCGCCCCTTCGGTGTGGTTTCGGCCGTCGAAAAGGCCTCGGCGCATTTCGGATCTTTCAGCGCTTCCCAGTTCGGCAGGCCGGGGCATTTCTCTTTCATATATTCGGGAAACCACCATTCTTCCTTGGCCTTGGGTCCGAGCTTGCCGAGGCGTTCGGTCTGGCCCGTCGCGTCCGAGGCCTTCATCGCCTCGCCGGCCGTCGTGTCCCAGAATTCCAAGCCGACATCGATGTCGCCATTGGTCAGGCCGGTGGTCAGGCTGGAGAGATAGTCGGCGGTCGGATACTCGACGGTATAGCCGAGCTTTTCGAGGATGCCGCCGAGGATCTTGGCGTTCAGATTGACGCTGGTCCAATCGAACAGTGCGATCTTGATCGGGTCGTTGGATTCCGGCGCTGCCGCATAGGCCGAAGATGTCAGTGCGGCTGCGGCAAGTGTTAAGGCTCCCATTGAGAAATTCGAAATCATGCTCCGAAGTGACATGCTTGTTCTCCTGTCAAGCTCTGGTGGACGTTGTCGTTAGTTCCCTTCTTGCGTCTTTTTGATTGTGTTGGAAAAGCTGGTCGTTGCGCAAGGCCGTAGGCGCCACAATGCTGCCGAAGCGGATGCCGGCGCAAAAACGGGGGTGGTGCCCAAATTGGTGAAGATGTGACGGGACCGGCCGCGTCATGACTGCCGAAGGATTGCTGCCAAGGCAGTCATCCACGGATCGATCGCCGGTCTTGAGGGGCAAACCATCAAAGTCCCATGATCTCGTCTGTTGGCTCAGCAACTCGCCCAGAGCCACTTTCATGGGATGAAATTATATATACCAACGTTCACGTCGCGCAACGATTAACGCCGGTGCCAATTTCACGGCCCGTCTTTTGGATGGACCCGTAGATGAGTTTGAAAAAAGCCAAGGTTGCCGGTCATCCCGTATGCGAGCCGCGAGGACAGGGTACCGATACAATGCAGCAGACCAAAATGCCTTACTTCTTCGCCAACCGCGGGATCGCCGCCGGCTTGTGACCTTTCAACACCAGATCATATCCGAGGCTTTCATGACCTCTTCCTTGAACAGACTGCGAATTGCCGTGCTCTTTGGCGGACGTTCCGCCGAACATGACGTTTCGGTGCTTTCAGCAACCAATGTCATGCGTGCGCTGCTGTCCGCCAAATACGATGCCCTCCCAATCTTCGTCACGAGCGAAGGACAGTGGCTGCTGAGCAGCTTCCAGGATGGTACGCTCGCAAAACCTGCGGCCGGCATGGAAGTTTGCCTGGTTCCGGGCGGGCGCGGACGGATGATGGCGATCCCGGCCGACGGCACGCCCTATGATCTGCCGAAGATCGACATCCTGTTTCCTGTCCTGCACGGCCCTCATGGCGAAGACGGCTCGGTACAGGGGGTGGCCGAGGTGGCTCGGGTGCCGCTCGCCGGCTGCGGCATCCTGGGTTCGGCAACCGCGCTGGACAAGGACATCGCCAAACGGCTCCTGGAAGCGGCGGGGCTGCCAATCGCGCGCTCAGTGACGATCCATGAAGGTGCGGCGCCCGCCCTCGCTGCACTGGAAAGCGAACTCGGCCTGCCGTTCTTCATCAAACCGGCGCGTCAGGGATCGTCTGTCGGCGTCGGAAAAGTCCATGCCAGCCAGGAATTCGATGGAGCGCTTGCTGAAGCCTTCCGGCACGATTGCAAGCTGTTGGCCGAGGAATTCATTCGTGGGCGCGAGATCGAATATAGCGTGTTGGAGGACCCGGCAGGCGACCTGTTCGTCTCGCGGCCAGGCGAGATCGTGCCGGCCGAAAGCCACGATTTCTACAGCTACGATGCCAAATACATCGACGAGAACGGCGCGGCACTTAAAGTGCCGGCCGAACTGCCGCCGGAGGTCGAGGCAGCCATGCGGGACGTGGCCGCAAGGGCTTTCAGAGCCGTCGGCTGTGACGGGATGGCGCGCGTCGACTTTTTCCTGACACCGGACATGCAATTCCTGGTCAATGAAATCAACACCATCCCCGGCTTCACCGATATCAGCATGTATTCCAAGGCAATGGCGGCGAGCGGCGTCAGCTATTCCGAAATCATCGACCGGCTCGTGGAGCATGGATTGGCACGGGCCGGCCGACCAGTCTGAACGCAGCGAAGGGGCTTTCAGATCCCGGTGGATGGTACGTTGGCCCGCGCCGCCGCTCACGACATGATCAGGCCGCCATCGACATTGATGGTCTGGCCGGTGATGTAGGCTGCATCGTCGCTGGCCAGAAAGCTGACCAGGCCGGAGACATCCTCGCCGCTGCCGGCGCGGCCCATCGGGATGTTCTTCACCCATTCGGCCATCAACTCGCCGGGCTTGTACTCGCCCATCAACTTGCCCCATGCGGCGTCGTTATAGGCCCACATATCGGTGTCGATGATGCCGGGGCAGATCGCGTTGACGGTGATCTTCTCCTTGGCCACTTCCTTGGCCAGGCTCTGGGTGACGCCGACGACGCCGAATTTCGAGGCCGCATAATGCGGCGTGTAGATAAAGCCCTGCCGCGCCTGGCCGGATGCGGTGTTGATCAGCCGGCCGCCATCGCCATGCTTGCGGATGCGCGCGATCGCCTCCTGGCAGCACAGGAACACGCCCTTGGTGTTGACCGCCATCACCTTGTCCCATTCGGCCTCGGTCATCGCCTCGATCCTGGCGATGGTGATGACACCGGCATTCTGCACGGAGATGTCGATGCGGCCGAATTGTTGCTCGGCCAGGTCATAAAGGGCGACGACCTCGTCCTTCTTCGTCACGTCCATGCGCAGCGATGCGACCCTGGCGCCCGTAGCCTTGAGGTCGGCGGCGACCTCTTCGACGCGCGGGTCGATGGCGCTGACGACGACCGCGGCACCTTCCGCCGCGAAGCGCCTGGCCATTGCCGCGCCAATGCCGCCGCTGGCGCCGGTGATGACCGCCGTTTTTCCCAGGAATCGCTTCTGCATCTTTTCTCCTACCAGCAGACGAAGCCGCCATCGACGATCAGGTCGATGCCGGTGACGAAACTCGAGGCGCGGCTGGCCAGGAACACGGTCGGGCCGACCATCTCCTCCGGCGCCGCCATGCGGCCCATCGGCGTGTCGCGCTCGAAGATTTTGACCTGGTCGGCGACCTCCGGCCGCTTGTTCATCGGCGTCAGCGTGTAGCCGGGGCTGACGACATTGACGCGCAGGCCGCGATCGGCCCATTCCATGGCGAGGCTCTTCGACATGTGGATCACCGCGGCCTTCGACGAATTGTAATGCGCCTGGGTCAGGCCGCGATTGACGATCGAGCCCGACATCGACGCGATGTTGATGATCGAGCCATTGCGCCGCGTCAGCATGGCGCGGGCCTCGGCCTGGCAGGACAGGAACACGCCGCTGACATTGACGTCATAGAGCTTCTGCCATTTCTCCAGCGACAGCATCTCTGCCGGTTCAGCTCCGGCGACGCCGGCATTATTGACGGCGATGGTCAACGCGCCGAGTTCCATCTCCGTACGCTCGATCGCGGCCGCGAGATCGGCCTCTGAAGTCACCGTGCCGTTCAGCACCAGCGCCTTGCGGCCGAGTGCCGTGATCCGGTGCGCGGTCTCCTCCAGCCCGCCTTTCGAGGCGTGGCCGAAGCAGGCTATGTCGGCGCCGGCCTCGGCCAGCCCAATGGCGATTGCCTGCCCGATGCCGCTGCCGGCGCCTGTCACAAGTGCCACGTCACCATGAAGGTCGAATAATTTCATCGTCGGTCCCTCTGCTCCAACCGCCGTCCTCCGGAAATAAAGGGGCGCCAACTCTGTTGCTGGCGCCCCGCGCGGTCTGGTGCCCGGGAGGATACCACCTGCTGCGCTTTGTTTCGATGGGCTGTTCCTAGCTCGTGGCGAGTTCCATCACGGCGATATTGCTTGCTTCGCTGCGGTCGAGAATGCCGCGTTGCCGGCCGCGGCTCACCACCAGCACGCGATGCGACAGGCCGAGAACTTCCTCGAGGTCGGAGCTCACCACCACCACCGCCATGCCGGAGCGGGCAAGGTCGGCGATGACATCATAGATCGCGGCGCGTGCACCGACGTCGATGCCGCGCGTCGGCTCGTCCAGGATGAATACCTTGGGCGGGCGCGACACCCATTTGGCGATGATCACTTTCTGCTGGTTGCCGCCGGAAAGCTTGCTGACCGCCTGGTTCGGCCGGCCCTTGACGCCGAGCCGGCGAATGCCGGCCTCGGCGAATTTCTGCACCGCCTTCGGGAACACCCAGCCATTCGGCGCGACATGGTCGAAATTGCCGATCGCCAGGTTCTCGCCGATCGTCTGGTCGAGCACCACGCCCTGCGCCTTGCGGTCTTCCGGTACCAGGACGACGCCGGCCTTGATCGCCGCCGCCGGGCCATTGAGATGCACCGGCTTGCCGGCGACGCGCACCGATCCCGATGAGATCGGATCGGCACCGGCGATCGCCCGCACCAGCTCCGTGCGTCCGGCGCCGATCAGCCCGGCAATGCCGAGGATTTCGCCGGCCCGCACTGAAAAGCTGACATTTTGAAAGCTGCGTTCCGGCGAGGACAGGTTCTCGACCTCGAGCAGCGTGTCGTTGCCCGGCGCCGATACCGTAGGGAACATCCGCTCGACACTGCGGCCGACCATTTGCTCGACGACAGTGCGCACCGGAATATCGGCGCGCTCATGCCGGGCGACGATGCGCCCGTCGCGCATCACCACCACGCGGTCGGCGATTTGGGCGATCTCGTCCAGCCGGTGGCTGATATAGATGAAGGACATGCCTTCCGCCTTGAGCTTGCGGATTTGCTGGAACAGGAGCTCCGTTTCCTCGCCGCCAAGGGCTGCGGTTGGTTCGTCGAAGATCAGCAGCTCGGCATTGAGCGTCAGCGCCTTGGCGATCTCGACCTGTTGCTGGGCGGCGATACGCAGCGTACGCACCTTGCGCTCGGGCGAGACATCGAGGCCGAGGCGCTTCAACTGGGCCGATGCCCGCGCATTCATTGCCGCGCGGTCGATGCGGCCGCCACGCATCGGCAGGCGCCCGACATAGACGTTTTCGGCGACCGACAGATCGGGCAAGAGCTTCAGCTCCTGGTGGATCATGCCGATGCCGACGTCGATCGCCGCGGCAGGATTGGCGGGGGAATAAGCGTTCCCCCGCCAGGTGATGGTGCCGGCATCGGGTTTCGTCGACCCGGCGATGATGTTCGAGACAGTCGACTTGCCGGCGCCGTTTTCACCAAGCAGCGCCACGACCTCGCCCGGCCGCACCTCGAAGCTCGCATCGGCCAGGACCTGCACCGGCCCGTAGCTTTTGCAGAGGCCGCTGACGACGAGCCCGTTATGGGGGCTGTGCGTGTGGCGAGGATCGGTGGACATCGTTGCGCTCGTCGATTGCCGGACTGGTCTCAATCAGGGATGCTTGGCGATGAACTGCTCGACATTGTCCTTGGTGGTCAGCGTCGCATCCTGCAGCTGTTCGGCGGGAATGGTCTCGCCGGCCACCAGCTTGATTGCTGCATCGACGGCGAGCCGGCCCATGCCCTGGGTCTGCTGCGTCGCGGTCACGTCGAAGACGCCGTCCTTCAGTGCCTTGAGCGCCGCCACGTCGCCGTCGAAGCCGGCAACCCAGACCTTGTGGCCGGGATTGGCGACCTTGACGGCCTGCGCCGCACCGAGCGCCAGCGCGTCGGCCTGGCCGATGACGATCGACACGTCGGGGTGCGACTGCAACAGATCCTGCGTCAGCTTGAAGCCTTCGTCCTGGTGCCAGCCTTCGCTCCACAATTCGCCGACAACCTTGATGTCGGGATAGCCTTTCAGCGCTTCGCCGCAGCCCTTCGAGCGGTCGACCTCGGGCGTCGTGCCCTTCTGGCCGTGGATGATGATCAACTCGCCCTTGCCGCCGGCCTGCTTGGCGATGTAGTCGCAAACCGCCTTGGCCGATGCCACGCTGTTGGTGGCGATGAAGGTGTCGCCGGGCGCGCCGTCGGCGTTGCGGTCGACATTGATGACTGGGATGCCGGCAGCCTTGGCGGTCTTGGTCGGCACGGTGGCGGCGGTGGCGCCGGCTGGAATATAGATCAGCGCGTCGATGTTTTGCGTGATCAGGTCCTGTACCTGGCTGACCTGGGTCGCCGAATCGCCCTTGGCATCGACGGTAACGACCTCTATGCCCTTTTCCTTGCCGTAGGCTTCGACGGACTGCTTGATCTGATTGAAGAAGTCGGCCTGCAGATTGGCGACGGCGAGGCCGAGCTTTTTGGCCTCCTTGGCCGAGGCCATGTCGGACAGGCCAAGCAGCGGGATGACGGCCGCGGCGGCAAGCAGCAATGAACGTTTGGTCAGCATGTTTATTCCTCCGTTGATGTTCAATCTGTCCTGCCCGCGCATCGCGGCGCCCCTTGGCCGAACAACTCCCAGTTTCGGATCACCGATCCGTTTTCGCCCGAATATCGGGGCGAATCTCATTGAGCCCAATTCTTCATTGTGCCCCATTCTTCATTGTGCTCGGCGCCGCCACGTGTCGGTGGCCACCGCCAGCGCGATCACCACGCCGATAACCACTTGCTGGATGAAGGGCGAGACACCGAGCAGGTTCAGCCCGTTGCGCAGCACGCCGATGATGAGGACGCCGATGGCTGTGCCGCCGATCGAACCGACGCCGCCCGACAGGCTGGCGCCGCCGATCACCACCGCCGCGATGGTGTCGAGTTCGTAGCCAAGGCCGGAGCTCGGCTGGACGGAATCGAGCCGGGCGGCAAGCACGATGCCGGCGAGACCGGCCAGCACGGCGCAGATCGCATAGACCCAGTTGGTCAGCGACTTGACTGGTATGCCGGACAGCCGGGCGACTTCGGCGCTGCCGCCGATCGCGTACAGGCTACGGCCGGTAGCGCGATAATTCAGGAAGATCGCGAAAATGACGGCAAGCACGATCATCAGCCCGACGGTGACCGAGAGGAATCCGAAATGGCGGATTATCGACAGGCTGGTGAACCAGTCGGGAAAGCCGACGATCTGCGAGCCGTCGGTGATCATGTTGGCGAGGCCGCGCGCCACCGACATCATCGCCAACGTGGCGATGAAGGGCGGCAGCTTGGTGACCGTCACCAGCAGGCCCGAAACCAGCCCGCAAAGGCCGGCGACGACGAGGGCTGCGGCGATGCCGGCCGGCAGGCCGAGATTGAGATAGTCCGGATGGGCGACGAAGCCCATCACCATGGAAGCCAGCGCCAGTACCGAGCCGACGGACAGGTCGATGCCGCCGATCAGGATGACCAGCGTCATGCCGATCGCCATGATGCCGAGCACGGTGACCTGGTCGAGAACGTTGAGGATGTTGCGGACAGTCAGGAAGGTGTCGGTGGTTAGCGAGAGCGCCACGCACAGCAGAACCAGCCCGATCAGCGGGCCCATGGTTCCGGCAAAGACAGCCGAAAACCTTGCGCCCGCCGTAGCCTGCGCGCCAGAGCCTGCCTTCAACTCGCCTGCCTTCAAATTGCTTGCGTCGTTGCTCACAGCCACTTTGTCTCCTCCACAGCAATCCGGCGCTGCATCACCGGGCCACTTTGTTCACCAGGCCCCTCCCTGTGAACAATTTATCTTTAACATGCAATTTTGTTCAGCTAAACTGTTCGTCGGAAAATTGTCAAGACCTGCCCGCTTCATTCGAGCACGGTTTGCGCTGTTCGCCGGTTTGCCTTACGCAATGTCTCGGAAATCTTGGGCATTTCGAAGTCGCCGGATTGGAATATCATGAGCAGAGCCGGCGACTGCGGCAAGGCAAACAGATGACGATCATAGAGAACGAAAGAGCCTCGCGCTTCCCCGACGCCGAACTCAAGGCCCGCGCCGCCTGGCACTATTATGTCGAGGGTCTTACGCAGGAGCGGATTTCCGAAATTCTCGGCGTCGGCCGCATCAAGGTGCATCGCATTCTCTCGGCCGCCCGCGAAGAGGGTGTCGTCCAGTTCCGCATCCGCGACAGCGTTGTCGAATGCGTGATCCTGGAGGAAAGCCTCAAGCAGCGCTTCGGGCTCAGCCAGGCTGTTGTGGTACCGTCGGCGGCCGACCGAAGCAACGCGCCGCTGATGATCGGCCACGCCGCCGCCGCCTACCTGGCCGACCATGTGAACGCCGGCGATGTCATCGCGCTGGGCTGGGGGCGGACGCTGAAATTCGCCATCAATGAATTGCCACGGCGGCCGATCGCCAGGACAACGGTGGTTTCGATGCTTGGCGGCCTCACCCATGCACAGCCGCTCAACCCGACCGAAAGCGCCTGGGATTTCGCCGAGAAGATCGGTGCGGAGTGTTTCCTGCTGCCGGTGCCGGTCTATGCCGACAGGCCGGAGCAGCGCGATGCTTTCATGAGCCAGCGCAGCGTTCAGGATGTTGTTTTCCGCGCGCGCCGGGCAAACATCGCCGTGCTCAGCGTCGGCTCGTTTTCCAGCGACAGCCCGATCGCCAATTACGGCTTCATCAAGCCAAGTGAACTCGAGGAACTGCAGGCGGCCGGTGCCGTCGGCGATATTCTGTGTCATTTCATCGACGCCGAGGGCCGCCCGGTCGACCACGAGGTCAACCGCCGCGTCTGTGCCTATCCGCTGCAGGATCTGTCGGATATTCCTAGCATAATCCTGGTTTCGGGAGGGCAGGAAAAGATTGCCATCATGCGGGCGGCGCTGGCCAACACCAAGGTATCGGTTCTGATCACCGACGAGGATGCGGCCAAGGGGCTGCTCAACCGCTAGATTTCGTCGAGAGCGCCGAGGCGGGTGTGGATGTCGCGCGTCGCCTGATAAAGGTCGCGGTAGATTTCCTTGCGGCTGCGATAGGCGGCGACAAGCCCGTCGACCGGATCGACATGCCTGGTGGGAGCGGCAGCCATTACCTCTGCTGCGGCTTCCGGCGAGGCAAACCAGCCGACAGCCGCTGCCGCCAGCATGGCAGCGCCGAGTGCGGCGGCTTCGTTGACCGGCGAAACCGAGAGCGGCCGCTCGAGCACGCTTGCCATGATCTGCATTAGCAGCGCGCAATTGGTGCCGCCGCCGGCGGCAATCATCGCCGCCGGTCCGCCGGCCTGGGCTTCCATGGCCTCGGTGGCGACGGCCTGCTCGAAGGCGATGCCTTCCAGGACAGCGCGGAAGAGATGCTCCGGCCGGTGATCGAGCGACAGGCCGACAATGGCGCCGCGCGCCGCACCGTCCCAATACGGGCTCATGACGCCGGCCCAATAGGGCATGATGAGCAGGCCCTCGCTGCCCGCGGCAACATCCAGCGCCACTTTCTCCAGCGCTGCCGCCGAGGGCGAACCGGTGGTTCGCACGATCCAGTCGACCAGCTGCATGCCCGATCGCAGCACGGTCTCCAGCATGAATCCGGAGCCGGTCGGCGAGACCAGCGTGCGAAAGGCGTCCGAGGTTTTCACCTTGCCGGAATAGCAGCCGCTGACCACGCCGGAGCCGAGCGAGAGATAGCTCTTGCCCTCGCCGTAGACGCCCATGCCGAGGCCCATCGCCTGGCCGTCCCCAGCGCCGGCAACGACCGGCGTGCCGGCCCTCAGGCCGGTCAGCTGCGCTATGCTTGCGGAAAGACTGCCGCAGACCACGCCCGGCGCGACCAGCTCGGGCAATTGCTCCATTTGCAGTCCGGCGGCCGCAACGAGGCGGGGATGCCAGGTACCTTTCTCGACGTCGAGCAGCCCGAGCGGATCCGCACTTGCGGTGCTGGTGACCAATCGCCCGGTCAGCCGCTGGACGAAGAAACCGTGCACGTCGACCAGTGCCGCTGCCTGGCGAAGCACTTGCGGCTGGTGCTCGGCAAGCCAGGCAATGGCGTAGAGCGCCGGCGTCGGGTCCGGGGGCTTGCCGCTCCAGTCGCGGATCGCCTCGCGGCCGAGTTCGGCCGAAAGCCTGATAACCTGCGGCCGGGCGCGTTCGTCGAGCCACAGGATCGCCGGCATGAGTGCTTTGCCGGCGCTGTCCACCAGCGTGAAGGTCTCTCGCTGGTGAGCGATGCAGATCGCCGCCACCCGCGTAGCGCCGACCGCCTCGGTGACCTGCTTCAATGCGCCAAGCAGCGCCGTCCACCACTGTTCGGCGTCCTGCTCGAAATGGCCGGGCTTCGGATTTGAAAGCGGGTACGGCTCGCGCGCCTCGAACAGCTCCTCGCCGTCGCGCGCGAAGGCAATCGCCTTCACGGCCGTGGTCGAGGCGTCGATCCCGATTACGACATCGTCCATCAGGCGGAGATCCAGCGGGGTCAGGCTGCGTTTGTAACGAACCGTCCGTCCGACTGGTCGAGACGGCGGCGGATCTGGGTTATCACCATCGAATCGTCGGGTACACAATTTTCATAGGTCAGGAAGTCGCCGGTCTTGAGCGGCTTGACCACCTTGGCGCGTTCGGCAAGGCCGAGCGGCAGGGCGCCGCGGGCGCGCGCATCCCCCCAGGTCATGGCGAAGCCGCGATAGTCGTTCTCGCCGATCATGCCGAGCGACTGGCCAACGCCAAGATCGCTCTTGGCGACCGCCACCGCCTCGGCCACAGGATGGTCGAGCGGCTCCATGTCGGCCCGCTTGTAGACCACGGCGCGCGCCGCCGACAGCGGCACTTCCAGGCTGGTCAGATGATAGGGCCGGAAGATCGTGAAATAGGGGCCCTTGCCGACCTTGAGGTCGATCATGCGCTCCAGCACACGCGGATGCCGGGTCTCGATGATGCAGAACACGCCGGGCGCCACTCCCTTGCCGATCGAGTAATCGACCACGCCCTTGCGATGCAGCACGCCGCCATCCTCGCGCGGGCAAAGCACGCTGGCCAACTCCTCCAGCGTCGCGGTCGGGCCGTGCATGCCCGGCACGTCGGGCACCAGGCCGGTCGCATTGGCGATCGCCACCATCTCGATCGCCGTCTTCGAGCCGTCGACGAATTCGACCAGCATGCGCGCATTCATGTTGCGCTCGGCCGCCTCCTTCTCGTAGTCGGCCGGCATGGCGTCGATCTTCAGCGGATTGTTCTTGCCCTTGCCGGCGGCGATGATGTTGAAGCCGAGGCTTTTGGCAAAGCCGATGATCTCCAGCGTGCAGGCGGGCTCGTCGCCGGCGGCACCGGTATAGACGACGCCGGCCTTGCGTGCCTCCTCCTTGAGGAAGCGGCCGATGGTGATGTCGGCCTCGACATTGAGCATGACGATATGCTTGCCGTTCTTCATCACTTCGAGCGCAAACAGCGTGCCGATATTGGGATTACCCGTTGCGTCGATGATGACGTCGATCCGGCCGGCCGCCGCCAGCGCATGCAAATCTTCGGTCACCGCGATCTTGCCGGCCTCGATGGCGCGGTCGATCGCGGCCGCATTGCCGGCATGGACGATGTCGGAACGGTCATGGCCAGCGAGCAGCGCCGCGTCGATCGCTGCCTGCGGCCTGACTTCGGAAATGGCGCCGATCCGCATGCCCGGCATCAGCGCGACCTGGACGACGATGTCGGTGCCCATCTGTCCGGCGCCGGCAAGCCCGATGGTGATCGGCCCCTGCTGTTCAGCGCGCTGCAGAAGTTCCGCTGCAAATTGCGGATGGGACATGTCGCTTCCTCCAGTTCCTGACGCGCCGCAGCGTCCAAATCAACGGTTTGAACATTTCTATTTGCAAATGAAAAATATTTCAACCGGCAATTGGGCATTGTCGCTCTGCAATCGGCCGAAGACGATTGGAGGAGCGGTCATCCACACGGCCGTGCCTCCGCAGTCAGAAGGACGCGGCATATTCAGGTTGATTGGGTGCAGCCTTGTTGTAGCTCAGCTGCCGATTTCGAAGAAGGGCGCACCAAGCAGGCCGGGAACGACATCGATGCCGAGGCCCGGCCCATCCGGAATGCCCATACGGCTTCCCGAAACCGGCGGCATGTTGGATGCGGTGCGCACCGTCACCCATTCGTGGAAGGCGATGGCGTGCAGCCGGCGCTCCTCCGGCGTCGACAGCGACAGATGCGCCATGGCCGATGTGTCGATCTCGGCGCCGCCAGTGTCTTCGACCGTGATCATGAAGCCGAGGTCGACGGCAAGGTCGCGGATCTGGCGCGTTTTGGTGACGCCGCCGAGGCGCGAGATCTTCAGCGTCAGCCCGTCGGCCGCGCCCTTGCGGTGGATGTCGAGCATATCGTCCAACGAGGCGACGGATTCGTCGAGCACCATCGGCTTGTCGAGCGAGCGGCGCACCGACAGGCATTCGTCGATCGTCGTGCAGGGCTGCTCGAACGTGTAGTCGATGGTGCGCGTCGCATCCACGAACTGGCGCGCCTCGTAAGGGGTCCAGCCGGCATTGGCGTCGCAGAAGATGACGGTGCCCTTCGGCACCGCGGCGGCAACGGCTGTGACGCGTTCGATGTCGTCATGGACGTTGCCGCCGACCTTGACCTGCAGCCGTTGAAATCCTTTCCCGACGATGTGCTTGGCAAGTGCGGCCATCGCGTCGACCGTGCCGTGGGTGACGACCTTGTAGAGTTCCGCCGTCTCGCTCTCGCGGCCGCCAAGCAACGTGACCAGCGGCACGTCGGCGGCGCGCGCCGCGAGATCCGAGCATGCCATGTCGAGCGCCGACTTGATGTAGGGATGGCCCTTGAACACCGTGTCCATCAACCTGTTGATACTGGCAAGCCCGCGTGGGTCATGGCCAATGAGATGCGGCGCGATCTCGACGACGCCGGCGCGAGTACCCGCAGCGAAGGCAGGCGAATAGAAATTGCCAAGCGGCGCCATCTCGCCCCAGCCGGTGAGCCCGCTATCGGCGGTGACGGCGACGATCACCGCGTCGAACGCATCGGCGACACGCCCCTTGGACATGCGGTAGGGCCCGTCCACGAAGGGCTGCACGACATGGTAGGCCTTGATGGTTTTGATCTGCACGTTTTCTGTCCGTTGTCTGTGTTCCGGGATGTCCGTCAAATTTGTCGGGCTCAGCCGCCTTTAGGTCGGCCGGCACGATCGGCGCCGGCGCCCTTTGAGCCGCGCTGTTCCAGCCCGCGCGCATAGGCGAGCAGTTCTTCGAAATCCAGGTCGATATGGTCCTTGGCGTGGCGCTGTGCGGCGCGCATGTCGCTGCCCTTGAGCAGCCGTACATAGGTCTCGTGAGCATCTACGGCAGGCACCGGCTCGTTGCGCGCCCGCTGGTGCAGCGCGAAATACATCTGCAGCCGGCTGGTCAGCCGCTGCCAGGTTTCCAGCAGCACCGAATTGTCGGCCCATTCGTGGATCAGGCCATGCAGTTGCAGCGCTGTTTCGATCTGCCGCGTCGTGTCCAGGCCGCGCGTCGCCTGCTTCACCGCCGCATGGCGCCGGTCAAGCTCGTCGAAGAAGCGCTGGTCGCGAAGCGGCCAGGTCCGCTCGATGGCGAACTCGTCGAGCACCTTGTTGAGCGAATAGGCGTCGTCGATGTCCTTGGCGGTGACGTTGATGACGAAGGTTCCGGCGTAGGGGATGCTGGTCAGGATGCCTTCCTGCACCAGCTCGCGCATTGCCTCGCGCAGCGGCGCGCGGCTCACCCGCATCTGCTCGGAAATCCTGAGTTCGTTGAGCTTCTGTCCCGGTTCCAGCCGGCCGGTCAGGATCGCCCGCCGGAGCAGCCCCACGATCTCGGCCCTGCGTGTCGTATCCGCGATCGGACTGAAATCCAGCTTTGCCATTCGGCTGCTCCAGGGAACCGAAAGCAAGACAAGCAGATTGTCGACAATCTTACAAGAGCTGGATTCTCGATCCTGGAGACATTGGCGCCCTTCCGGCCTCGGCCAGCCTGACCATGCAAGCCGACCAGGTCCCGGCCGCTGAGCGTCAGCTGGCTTCTCGCAGCGGGAAACAACCTGGTGCGTAGCCTTCGCAATGTCCATTGACGACTGGGAAGGTTTGTGTCACTAGCAGTGACATGAATTCACAAACGATGACTCAGAAATACGAGAGCCCGCTGCGGGCAGAGCAGGCGCAGGCCACGCGCGAGCGCATCCTCGCGTCCATTCGAACGATTCTGGAGCAAAATCCGTACAGCCTCCTTGGCTTCGATGAGGTTGCCGAGGTTTCGGGCGTAAACCGACGGACCATCTTCCGCCATTTCCCGACGAAGGAAGCGCTTTTGGAAGCCTTTTGGGCCAGCACCAATGCCTCTCTGGGAGTGCGGTTCTGGCCTGAGCGGGAGCAGGATCTGATCGATCTTCCTCCCGACCTTTTCGCCTCGTTGGACGCAATCGAAGGCGTAGTCAGAGCCTCGCATGCGAGCGCTACCGGGCGCGAGATGCGCCTGCAAGCCAATGGTGAGCGGCAACGTGCCTTTCAGAGCAGCCTTTCGCAAGTCGCAAACGGAATGGACCCGAAGGCGGCGCGCCAGCTTGAGGCCGTGATCCAGCTCCTGTTCAGCGCCACTGCCTGGCAGACGATGAAAGACTACTGGGGTCTTACCGGCCGTGAGGCCGGAGAGGCAGCCGCCTGGGCAATTCGCGCCTTGCTCAATGCGGCAAAATCGCAGCAAGGCGCTGTTCGAAAGGAAAAAGCAAGTGACTTGGCATAAGACCAAAGCGACGGTCCATCCGGCCGATTCGGTTCAAGGCTTCTGGGTAATGGGCGATCAGGTCGCTGTCCGGGCAAAGCTCGCTGGGACGGCACTCAACGTGATCGACGTCACGGTACCTCCTGGAAGCGGCACGCCGCCCCACACGCATCCTTCCGCGGAAATTTTCCGCATTCTCGAGGGCACCCTCACGATATGGACAATGATCGATGGGGTCGCGCAAGAATATGAGGTGGAACCCGGTGATGTCGTCACCATTCCGGGCAACGCGCCCCATGGCTATCGCAATGCTGGTCCCGTGCCGGTTATTTTCATGGCGATCGTCGACGACGAGATGATCGCATTCTTCGAAGAGGCTGCATCCAAGGACGCGCCCTCCGGCCCGCCGACCGCTGGCATGATTAACCGCGTGATCGAGCTTACCGGACGCCACGGGATCCGGATCCTGCAGGCGGCCTGACCGGCGAAACCGTTGCGCCAGGATTTGACCTGGAAGACGGTGCCTTATGCCGCCTAAATCCAGCAGTCCATCCATCCAGGTCGAAGCGGGCGTTCGCGCGAGTGATACGTGTAGCCGCGACAAGCCGTCGGCTGGATGGATGTCTCGTTTGCTGATCCACAAACTGCCTTCACAGTTGGAGAGCGCCTCTATGCTGCCATCGTCGCCAGAGCCGCCGTTCGCACTACGGCTTGAATCGGCCGTGTCGAAAACATCAGCAAAAACGGCGCCCTTGGCGTGGGAGCCGAGGGCGCCGCGGGACCGGAACCTGATGGGGGTTATCAGGTGGCCGGTTTCTCGGGCAGCGGCGAGATCGGCATTCCCGGGCCGATCTTCTGCAGATTGCCGGTAATCACCCGGTCGCCTTCGGCCACACCGCTCAAGATGGCGACCTGATCGCCATTGGTCGGTCCGAGCGAAACGATACGCTGGTCGACCGTGTTGTCCTTGCCGACGACATAGAGGTATTTGCCGAGCTGGCCTGAGCCGAGTGCCGTCTGCGGTACCATCAGCGCATCGGGCTGCTCTTTGACGTGCAGCCGGACGCGGACATATTGGCCGGGCAGCAGCGTGAACTTGCCGTTGCCGACCGTCGCCCGTGCCGTGATCGTGCCGGTCGATCGATCGATCGTGTTGTCCATGAAGGTAAGATCGCCCTTCTGGCGCGGTTCCGTTTCACCGGGAAGCAGGACGTCGACACTGATCGGTCCCGCGGCGCGGGCCTCCTCGATCTGTGTCAGGTCCGTTTCGCTCGGATTGAAGGTGACGTAGATCGGATCGAGCTGCACCAGCGAATTGAGCACCGTGCCGGCGACGCTGACCAGCGTTCCAACAGATGCTTGGCTGCGTCCGATGCGTCCCGCGAACGGGGCACGGATTTCGGTGTAGCTCAAATTGAGCTCGGCGGTCCGCAAGGCGGCCTGGTTCACGGCGAGCGAGGCCTGAGCCTCACGCAAGGTGCTGGTGCGCTGGTCGAACACGTCCTTGGCGAGATAGCCGCTCTTGGCGAGTTCGCTGCCGCGCCCGAGATTGGAGCGCGCATAGTCGAGCGTCGCCGTGTCGCGCTGGATAAGCGCCTTCGCCTGCTCGAGGGCAGCCTGGAAATCCTCAGGGGCGATCTTGTAGAGAAGGTCGCCCTTCGCAACGTCGCTGCCGTCGGTAGCGACCTGCTCCTGCAGATAACCCGGCACGCGCGCCTGCAGCGTGATGCTGCGGATCGGCTCCACCCGGGCGGCGTAGTCGAGATAGATCGGGATCGTCTTCTTGACGACGCTCACCACCGGCACCGGCATGACAAAAGCTTCCGGCTTGGGTGTCGCCGCCCCGGCTGTGCCGGCGTTGAGGCTGAGGCTGCCCATGTCGAGCAGGTGAACGCTCGCCACCGAAATCGCCCCAAGGGCGACGGCCGTTCCCAGCGCGATTTTCCATTTACGCATGATCAATTCTCCAGTCCTATTCGGCCGCTTCGGCCAATGGCTCGAAGGCGGGTTCGGCAGTTGGTTGTTCGGTCGCTTCGGAAACCGGTTCGCTCTCGCTGCGGCGCTCGCGCAGCTGCTCGATCACCGCATAGAAGACCGGCACGAACACCAGCGACAGGATCGTCGCCGCGACCATGCCGCCAAAGACGGTGGTGCCGATCGACTGCCGGCTTGCGGCACCCGCACCCGTGGCGAACATCAGCGGCAGCACGCCGAGGATGAAGGCGAAGGCGGTCATCAGGATCGGCCGCAGCCGCAGCCGCGCGGCTTCCATCGCGGCGTCGACGATGCTGAGGCCTTCTTCGCGCCGGCGCCGGGCAAACTCGACGATCAGAATCGCGTTCTTGGCCGCCAGTCCGATCAGCATGACGAAGCCTATCTGCGAATAGACGTCGATCTGCATGCCGCGCAGCCACAGCACGACGAATGCACCGAACAGTGCGAGCGGCACCGCCAGCAGCACCATGAACGGCATCGCCCAGCTCTCATATTGCGCGGCGAGGATCAGGAAGACGAAGACGATCGCGAGACCAAAGACGACGGATGCGATCGATCCCGCCTTGAGCTCCTGATAGGTGATGCCGGTCCATTCGTAGCCGAAGTCTCTCGGCAACGCCGTGGCAGCGGCGCGTTCCATCGCCGCCACCGCCTGGCCGGACGAAAAGCCGGGGGCGGCGCCGCCATTGATCAGGGCCGACGCATTGTTGTTGTAGTGCGGCACGGTCTCGGGGCCGACGACGGGCACAAGCTTGCCCAGCGTGCTCAGCGGCACCATGCCACCCGACGCATTGCGGACATAGAGCCGCGATATGTCGGCCGGACCGGCGCGAGAGTCCTTGTCGGCCTGTATCGTCACCCGGAAGGTGCGGCCGAACAGGTTGAAATCGTTCACATAGAGCGAGCCGAGATAGATCTGCAGCGTATTGAACACGTCCGGCAGGTTGAGCCCGAGCAGCTTCGCCTTGGCGCGATCGAGATCGTAGTTGAACTGCGGCGTCGAGGTCGAGAACGACGAGAACAATTGCTGTGGGTTGAGCTCGGGCTGCTTGCGCGCCTCGGCAATCACGGCTTGCGTCGCATCGTTGAGCGCCACGCTGCCGCGGCCGGTCAGGTCCTCGACCTGGAACTCGAAGCCCCCGGTGGTGCCAATGCCTGGGATCGACGGCGGGTCGAAGCTCAGCGCAAAAGCCTCTGGAATTTGCAGCAGCTTGTTGCGCACGTCGGCGACGAGCTTAGACGCGCTCTGATCGGGGCCGCGTTCGTCCCATGGCTTCAGGATAGCGAATTCGACCGCCGAATTCGACTGCGCGGCACTGGTCAGGAAGTTCAAGCCGCTGATCGAGCCGACGATGTCGACGCCGGGCGTGTTCTGCAGGATGTCGCGTGCCTTTTGCGCCACCGCGTCGGTGCGTTCCAGCGAGGCCCCGTCGGGGAGCTGGATGACGACGAAGAAATAGCCCTGGTCCTCGACCGGAAGGAAGGTCGAGGGCAGGCGCTGCCAGACGAAATAGGTCGCGACAAGTCCGGCCGCGAACACGCCGAGCATGATCCAGCGCAGGCGGATGAGAATACGGACCCCATTCGCATAGGCATGCGCCAGCCGTTCGAAGCCCATGTTGAACCAGCGGAACAGCACGAACTGCGTTTCCGGCCGGTGGCGCAGGAAGGCGGCGCTGAGCGACGGGGTAAGCGTCAGCGAGACGAAGGCCGAGATGCCGAAGGAGATCGCCACCGTCAGGGCGAACTGGTTGTAGAGCCGGCCGGACACGCCCGGAATGAAGGCGACCGGCACGAACACCGCCATCAGCACGGCGGTCGTCGCGATGATCGGGCCGGTGACCTCCGCCATCGCGGTGCGCGTGGCAGCCAGAGGTTTGAGACCGGCCTCAAGTTGGCGTTCGACATTCTCGACGACGACGATGGCGTCGTCGACGACGAGGCCAATCGCCAGCACCATGCCGAGCAGGCTGAGCATGTTCAGTGAGAAGCCAAGCATATGCATGACGGCCAGCGTCGCCACCAGCGACACCGGAATTGCGATCGTCGGGATGATCGTGGTGCGCCAGCTTTGCAGGAAGATGAACACCACGGCGACGACCAGGACCAGCGCTTCGCCGAGCGTGATCAGCACGTCGTGCATTGAGGCCGAAACGAAACGTGTCGTATCGTAATGCATGGCGTAGCTGACGCCCTTCGGGAAACGGGCCGACAGCTCCTGCATCTTGTCCTTGACGCGCTGCTGCAGATCGAGCGCGTTGGAGCCCGGCATCTGGTAGACCGCGAGCACCACCGTCGGGTCCTTGCCGAAGAAGGCCGACGACGAATATTGCAGCGCGCCGAGCTCGATGCGCGCAACGTCGCGCAGCCTGACCAGCGAGCCGTTGGCGGTATTGGCCCGCACGACGATGTCGCCGAACTCCTTGGGATCGCTCAGCCTGCCGATGGCGTTGACCTGCATCTCGAAGGCAGTGCCGGCCGGAGCCGGTGATTGCCCGATCTTGCCGGCCGCCACCTGGACGTTCTGCTCGGCGACGGCGTTCTGCACGTCGACGGCAGTAATGCCGAGATTGGCTAGCTTGTCGGGGTCGAGCCAGATGCGCATCGAATAGCGCCGCTCACCGAAGATCTGCACGTCGCCGACGCCGGGCAGGCGCTTCAGCGGATCGACCACCTGCAAGTAGGCGAGATTGCTCAGCGCGACCGGGTTGACGGAACCGTCTGGCGAGGTGAGGTCGACGATCAGGACGAAGTTCGGGTTCTGCTTCTTGATCGTCACGCCGCCCTGATTGACGATGGCCGGCAACGAGGAAGCCGCCTGCGAAACGCGGTTCTGGACGTCGACGGCCGCCGTGCTCAGATCGTAGCCGACGTCGAAGGTGATTGTGATCGTCGAGGAGCCGTCATTGGAGCTCGACGACGACATATAGGTCATCCCCTGGACGCCGTTGATCTGCTGTTCGAGCGGCGTCGTCACCGTGTCGGCGACGACCTGCGCGCTGGCGCCCGGGTAATGGGCGCTGACCACGACCTGGGGCGGCGTGATGTCGGGAAACTGCGAGACGGGCAGGAGGAAATAACAGATCGCTCCGGCGAGCACCATGATGATGGCGATCGCCGACGCAAAGATCGGACGATGAATGAAGAAGTTTACCATGAGATGCAAGCCTCGCCCGATGCTCTGGCCCGGCCAAACGCCCTGGCTACCCTGGACAGCCGCCGGCTGCGTGTTGAGCCGGAATCTTCGAGAAAGCCGAAATCTTCAAGGCGGCGCGGCGCATTGCGGCGCTCGGCCTGTTCGTCCGCCAGCGCACGCAGCATCGCCTCGAAAGACCGCGGGTCGACGCGGTCGGCCTTCATCAGCATGCGGATCATCGGATCCCTTACGACTTCATCGATCGTCAGATCATTGCGCTGCGACATCGAAGCGGCTCCTGGTTTTTGGTGATCCGCGGCAAGCCGCGGATCTGGTGTTTTCTTGCTCGCCGGCCGAGGCCGTGAGGTGCGGTTCGTCCCCTTGCCGATCGGGGCGGGGCTGATGGCTGGCACTTGCGAGTTTGACATGATGCAATGCGGGTGTTACAGGTAAGTAACATCTCTAACGTTACAGACCGGTAACACCCTAGTCAAGAGGTGCACCGAGGGAATTTCGGGAAACGCAATCACGGAGGTTTTGATGACAGACGTTGTTGTGGAGCGTGTTCGCCCCCGGGACAGGATCCTGGAGACGGCACGGGACATGTTTCACAAGCATGGCATTCGCGGCGTCGGCATCGACGCCATCACCGAGGCCGCCGGCACAAACAAGATGACGCTCTACCGGCATTTCGAGTCCAAGGACGACCTGATCATCGAATGTCTGCGGGCGACTGCCTGCAGCGCCAACGCGATGTGGGAGAAGTTCGAGGCCGAGAATCCGGGCGACAAGCTGGCGCAGCTGCATGCCTGGGTCCGGATGGCGGCCGATTGCCTGATGTCGGATCGCCGCGGTTGCGACATGGCCAACGCCGCCATCGAGCTGAGCGAGGCCGATCATCCGGCAAGGCAAGTGATCAAGGAGCTCAAGGAAGCGCAGCGCGAGCGGCTGGTCTCGCTGTGTCGCGATGCCGGCATCGGCCAGGCCGAGCTTCTTGCGGACACGCTGTCGCTGTTGCTCGAGGGCGCCCGCGTCAGCCTGCAAAGCGTCGGCGCCGAGGGCCCGAGCGCGCAGTTCGTCCGCATGGCGGAAGGCCTGATCACGTCTTTCAGGGCCAGATAGTCTCGCAAGCGGCGAAACGATACGTGGCGTTTCGATTGCGGCCGCGTCGCCGGGTGATGTCTCGTCCCATCGCGATGTGCCATCTCGCGTCTCCTGTGCCGATCCTCCGCACCATGGCCGGCGCGGCGTTGATCGCTGGTCGTGACGCAGGATAGGGCCGCCGGCGAACCGGTGAGAGTGACAAGTGTGACAGGATTCTGCCCGACAAGCCGCGGCGGTCGCAGCGAGTCGATCCGCGGATCAGCAAACGTGTCCGGTGCTGTCCCGACCGCAAGCATTGGCCGCTATCCCGGAGCTGGAACAAAAAAAGCCCGCTGCCGGGAGGAGGTGGCAGCGGGCTCGATTTCGAATACGGCACGGGAGGAGGTGTACCGCACTCAGCGTCGGCATCGCATCTGGGAGGAGTAGATGGCCGACACCTGCAAAACTATCGATTGCCCAATGATTCGGCAACCACAAAAGTTGCATAGGTGATGTGCAGATTTGCGGTATCAACCGAATTTTAACGATCGAGGCCCGAGCGACCATCGCCTCGCGCGACATCACTGCACCGGGACATTTTCCTTGAAGATCAGGCGCGGCTCGATGAATTTCCGCGTCAGATAGGGCGCCGACGAGGCGATCGAGCCGAGCAGGCGAATGACCGACTGTTCGGCGATCAGCCGCGCATTCTGGTCGATGACGACGTCGAGCAGATCGTCGACGAGATAGCCGCGCGTCTCGCGCGTCAGATCATGGCAGATGAACACCGGCTTCGTCTGCGGCCTGACTTCGAGCAATGCTTTTGCCACGCCCGAGCGCCCGGCGCCGATACAATAGATGCCGAGCAGCTCCGGCGCGTTGTGCAGCGCCTTCATGGTCGCGGTATAACTGACCTCCGGCTCATCGTTGATCTCCACGGCGCTAGTGACGGTTAGGTTGGGGAACTCCTCGCCGAGCACGGAGCGAAAGCCCATCTCGCGTTCCTCATGGCCGCGGTAGGAGCGTGAACCGACGACCATCGCCAGATGGCCCTGGCGGCCGCCGAGGAACCGTCCCATCAGCAGCGCCGCCGTACGGCCGGCCACCCGGTTGTCAATGCCGACATAGGCCGAGCGGGGCGCGCCCGGAACATCGGACACAAGTGTGACCAGGCGGATGCCGGCCTCGACGATCTCGCGCAAGATGTTGCGCGTTCTCGGGTGATCGACGGCAATGACGCCGACACCGTTCGCCTTGAGCGAGAGGTTTTCGACGGCCGCCTGCAAGGCACTCGGCGAGATGCCGGCGAGCTTGTGGATGCGGCAGGAGGCGACCAGCGGCAGGCGCGCCGCATAATCCTCGATGTGCCTGGCCAGATCGGCCATGAAGGCATTGCTGCCTATCGGCAGGAAGAATTCGAGATGCGCCGGCCGCGAGGGCAACGCTACCTGGTCGACCACCGGCAGATAGCCGAGCTGCTTGGCCGCCTCCATCACGCGCTGCCGGTTGGCGGCACTGGCTCCCGCCCGGTTGTTGAGCACACGGTCGACCGTCGCGGTCGACAGGCCGCAGCTCCTGGCAATATCCGAAACGGTGGCTTTCATGTCGCAACCATGTGGCGATGCGATCCAGTGCCTCGACGATCAGGCCGACCCCCGGCTGCTCAGCCGGGCCGTTGCGTGCCCTCGACCAGCGCGTCATGGATCTCCTTGTCCGACATGCCGGTGATGACGCGTTCGACTTCGGCGACGCTGGTCTTCTTCGGGTCGATATCGTCGGCGACCACCTTGCCGCGGCGCATGACGACGATGCGGTCGACCACCTGGAAGACATGATGGATGTTGTGGGCGATGAAGATGCAGGAATGGCCGGAATCGCGGGCACTGCGCACGAAGCTCAGCACGCCTTGCGTTTCGGCGACGCCGAGATTGTTGGTCGGCTCGTCGAGGATGATGAGATCGCTGTCGAAATGCATGGCGCGCGCAATCGCCACCGCCTGCCGCTCGCCGCCGGAGAGCGAGCCGATCGGCGTCGTCGGCGGGATGTTCTTCGAGATGCCGACCTGCTTGAGCAGGTCGCGGGCAACCACGTTCATCGCCTCCTGGTCCATGCGGTTGAGGAAACGCGGCGGCTTGATCGGCTCGCGTCCGAGGAACAGGTTGCGGGCGATCGACAGCTGCGTCACCAGCGCGGAGTCCTGGTAGATCGTCTCGATGCCATGGGCGATGGCGTCGCTGGTGCTGCGCAGATTCACCTTCTTGCCGCGGATGAAGATGTCGCCGCTGGTCAGCGGGACCGCGCCCGACAGCACCTTGATCAGCGTCGACTTGCCGGCGCCGTTGTCGCCGAGCAGTCCAACGATCTCCCTTTCGTTGACATGGAAATTGGCATCAACCAGCGCCTGCACGCGGCCATAGGACTTGCGGATATTTTCCATGCGGACAAGCGGTTCGGCCATGGTTCAAGTCCCTGCCTGATGCCGGCGTTCCAGCCATGAATGGAGCGCCATCATGCCGAGGATGATGGCGCCGATGAAAATATTATAGGCAAGGCCGGGCACACCGATCAGCACGATGCCGTTGCGCATCACGCGCAGGATCAGGATACCGAGCACCGTGCCGATGATTGTGCCGCGCCCGCCGGTCAGCGCCGTGCCGCCGATCACCACCATGGCGATGACTTCGAGCTCGTAGCCGGTGCCGCTGTTGGGGTTGGCCGCAGAGGTGCGTAGCGAGGAGATGACGCCGGCAAGCGAGGCCAGGATCGACGACAGGATGAACAGGCCGATCTTGACGCCGCTGACATTGACGCCGCGCGCCCTTGCAGCACTCGGGTTGCCGCCGGCCGCCTGGATCCAGTTGCCTGTCCGGCTCTGCGTCAGAACGTAGCCGAGCACGATTGCGGCGGCGATGAACCAGAACAGCGACATGTAGATACGGAACGGCCCGATGAAGAAATCGCCGACCAGCGCTTCCGCCAGCCAGCTGCCCTCGGCGCTCCAGGTCCGCTGCGGAAACCCGTTGGTGACGAACAAAGCGGTGCCGCGCACCACCAGCAGCATGCCCAGCGTCACCAGGAAGGACGGGATCTTGAGTTGCGTCACGAAGCAGCCATTGACCAGTCCAATGAATGCAGCGACCACCAGCGAGATGACGAAGGCGGCTTCGAGCGAGGCGACGCCGCTGTTGAACAACGTCCACATCAGGACCGGCGAGAAACCGAACACCGAGCCGACCGAGAGGTCGAATTCGCCTGATGTCATCAACAGCGTCATCGCCAGCGCGATCAGCCCGAGCTCGACCGTGAAGGCCAGCGTGTTCGAGATGTTCTGCGGCGACAGGAAGTCGTGGTTGATGCCCCAGAACACGGCGATCTCGACGACGAGCAGCACAAACGGCCCGAACTCGGGCCGCGCGATCGAGCGTTGGATAAGAGAACGATTTTCCACCTTGGACCCGCGATAGGATTGGATTTGGCCGCGACCGCAACCGGCTTCGGCGGAATGATGAGACGGTCACGGCCGCCGAAGCGGCCGTGGCCAACTCGATCGCGGATTTATTTGCCGGACAGGATCTTGTCGTAGACCGCCGCGGTGTCCTTCTCGTAGAGCGCGCCGGTGATCACGTCGAAGCCAGGCGGGATACCGCTCGCCGCCATGTTGGCGAGCGAGAGCGCGACGTAGCTGGTCGCCTGCGGATCCTGCCATTGGCCGGCATTGACGTAGCCGTTCAGCACTTCCTGGGTGGTGTCGAGCGAGTTGCCCCAGCCGACGACCGGGATTTCGCCCGGCTTGACGCCGACCTGGTCGAACACCCGCTTGATCGAGCCGGTGACAAGGTCGCCGAGACCGATGACCGCCTTGACCTTGGCCCGGTTGGCGGTGAGGTAATCGACCATGCGGTTGATCACTTCGGCCTGGTCGAGCGTCGCTTCGGTGATTTCATAGGTGATGCCGAGCGGCTCGAAGACGCTCTTGATGCCTTCCTCTTCCTGGACGCCATAGGTGGCGCCGGGAATTTCGACCGGCATCCAGACGAAGTCGCCCTTCTTCACCAGGCCCTTGTCGACCAAATACTGCGCCCAATGCTTGCCGAAGGTGACGTTGTCGCCGCCGACATAGGCGTTGAAATCCGCCTTCGGGTCGGGCGTGTTGAAGTTGATGATCGGGATGTTCGCCGCCCGCGCTTCCTTGACGATCTCGACAAGGCTGCCCGGATCGGGGCTGGTCGTGGTGATGCCGTCGGCCTTGGCGGCGATTGCGGCGCGGACGGCTTCCTGTTGCGACGCCACGTCGCCATTGTGGAACGACGTGTTGACGGTGTTGCCGGTGTCCGTCGCCCATTGCTTGGCGCCGGCAAGGAAGTAGGTCCAGACCGGATCGGCCGGGCCGCCATGCGAAATCCAGTAGAACGTCTTGGCCTGTGCCGCGGCCGGAATGGCCAGCGCCACCACCAAGCCAAGTACAAGCAGTCTTAGCCTCGTCAGCATTTGATTTCCTCCCATTTGAACCGAACTCCTCCTCCGACGACGATCGCGGCCAAAGCCGTGCGCGGCCAAAAACCGTGGTCGCATTTGCCAGCGTCGACCTGGGCGCATTAGAGCATTCCCTTTTTCGACCGATGGCAAGCCTCCATCGCCAATGGACGTTGGCGCAAGGCACCACGCCATCAGCAATCCCATCAGATTGCATCAGTTTGGCTGATATTTTCCAGGCGGCCGACGATCGGCCTTGTGACCGTCATGCAATCCCGCGCGGCGGCGCGCCGAGCACGTATTGCTCTAGGTCGATAAGCGTCCCGGTCATCAGCCCGGAGGCGTCGCTGAGCAGGAACAGCGTTAGCTGGGCGACTTCGTCCATGGTCAGCAATCGACCAAGCGGCAGGCCGGCGGCGGCAATCTTTGCCCAGTTTTCGCCCTTGCCCAGCGTGCGCGCCTGCATCTCTTGTTCGGCCGGCGTCGCTACCCAGCCCATGTTGATGCCGTTGACGCGGATGCGATCGGAAAGATGTGCGTTGGCAATGTTTCTGGTCAGCGTCGAAAGCGCGCCCTTGGTTGCGGAATAGATGGCAAGGTCCGGCGCACCGCAATGCGCATTCACCGACAGTATGTTGACGATGGCGCCCGCCGCCCGCCGTGTCTTCATGTCGGCTACGGCCCCCTGCATGAGGAAAAACGGCGCGCGCGCATTGACGGAAAACAACCTGTCCCAGTCGTCGATTGTGCCAGTTTCCAGAGAGGCCCGGTCGGTGAGGGCCGCGGCGTTCACCAGACAATCGATGCGGCCGAGTCTTTTGATCGCTTCCGCCATGACAGCTGCAGGCGCGGCCGGATCTCCAAGGTCGGCCTGGATGAAGACGACGGGCCGGCTTGGTCGTGAAAGCTCTTCGGCGATGCGTCTGCCACGCTCGGCATTGCGGCCGACAATGGCGATCCCTTCGCCGCCGTCGGCTGAGGCCAGCCGGACGATGGTCTCACCAAGTCCTTGCGTTCCGCCGGTAACGACAAGGGTCTTGCCCTCAAGAGCGACGATCAATGGACTCTCCCGAATGCCGACGAGCAGGTAATTTCCAATCAGAGAATTCTAGAATATATCGGATGTAGGGTGGGGGACTAGATGAGGTCGGCCCTTGCGAGGTCACGCATCAGATGGCTGGCGCCGTAGGTCCAGTGTGGGCAGTCGGGCGACAGCCGCACGCGGTTGACCAAGGCGCCGAATTTCTCCGACGAGATGGTGACGATGTCGCCGACCTTGTGGGTAAAGCCCTTGCCTGTTTCGCCGCGATCCTTCGACGGCACGAACATGGTGCCGAGATAGAGCGCCAGCCCGTCCGGGTACTGGTGATGTGGCCCCATGGCGGCGGCGACCAACTCTTCCGGCGAGCGGCTGATCTCGGCCATCGAACTGGCGCCCTCCAGCGAGAACCCATCCTCGCCTTCGACTTTCAGGCGTACGATCGCCTGCTTCACGTCGCCAATGGAAAATGTCTCATCGAACAGCCGGATAAAGGGGCCAAGTGCTGCCGAAGCGTTATTGTCCTTGGCTTTGCCGAGCAGCAGCGCCGAGCGCCCCTCGACGTCGCGCAGATTGACGTCGTTGCCGATCGTCGCCCCGACAATCCTGCCGCTGCCGGCGGCAATCATGGCGATCTCCGGCTCCGGATTATTCCATGTCGAAACCGGATGCAGGCCGACATCGGCGCCGAAGCCGACCGAGGCCATCGGCTGGCATTTGGTGAAGATCTCGGCATCGGGGCCGATGCCGACTTCCAGATATTGCGACCAGGCGCCGCGCGCTATCAGCTTGGCCTTGATCTCCATCGCTTCCGGCGAGCCGGGCTTGAGCTTCGACAGATCGTGGCCGATCAGCCCGGCGATGTCGGCGCGAATGGCGTCGGCCTTTTCCGCCGAACCGCGCGCCTGCTCCTCGATCACCCGTTCGAGCAGGCTGACGACAAAGGTGACGCCAGATGCCTTGATCGCCTGCAGGTCGACGGGGGACAGCAGATACGGTTTCCCCGGATCGCGCGCTGTCTCGAAACTGTTAGCGGCAATGGCATCGAGCGGGCCGATCGGCCGCCCCTTGGCCGAGCGGACGTGCCCCGCCGGATCCGGCAATTCGCAAACGTCGCGCACGGTCGGCGCCACATTTGACGTGATGTCGAAGACCGTGCCGTCACGCACCGTGACCACCAGCGGATGGGAAGCATCGCTCGCCCGGGCGCGGCCCACGAAGAGGCCTTCGGCGGGCAAATGTGTGGCGTTCGTCATGGCTTACATTTCCTGTTGTCTTGTCCTTCGGCCGCGGCACTTTCAACAAATTCCCGCCAAAGGTCTATCCCGCTTGCAGGGCGAGCTTTGTCAATTCTTTCAAGCGGTCTTCGCATCGCTGGACCTTGATCGAGCCTGACGTGCGCCAACGGCGACGGAAAACGCTCTTTCAAAATAATGAAACCGTCGCTAGGGTTTTCACCTACTGAAATCTTCAGGTGACGCTTGCACTTACGGTTTTCCGATCCAATCTGGCAGAAGCCGCGGACAGCCACCGCGTTCCAGTCGCTTTTTCCAGCCGGCCAATGCGTCGATGTCGTTATCGTCGGCGGCGGCATTCTGGGTCTGTCAACGGCCTTGCACGCTGCCCGGCTCGGCCTTGCCGTCCAGGTGCTGGAGGCCGGCGAAATTGGCAATGGCGCATCCGGCCTGAACGGCGGTCAGGTCATTCCCGGCCTGAAATACGATCCGGACTGGCTGCTGGAGCATTTTGGTCTCGAACGCGGCGAAGCGCTCGTCAACTTTGCCGCCTCGACCGCTGACACCGTCTTCGAATTGATCCGCGACGAAAGACTGGCGGTGCCGTTCGTCCGCAATGGCTGGATCCAGGCCGCGCATACCGAGACCGCGCTGAAAGCGGCGGCGAACCGGGATCGGCAGTGGCGCGCCCGCGGCGCCGATGTCCGGCTGCTGAGCAGGACGGAGATCGCGACGATGACCGGCGCGCAAGGCTATCTCGGCGGCTGGCTCGATCGCCGCGCCGGTGTCATCGATCCGCTCGCCTACACGTCGGAACTGGCGCGCGTCGCTGCAGCGGCGGGCGTAAAGATCGCCGAGCGCCAGAACGTGATGCAGATCAGCAAGAATGCTGGCTTTTGGCACGTTTCTACGGAAAGCGGCGCCGAACTCCAGGCCAAGGCGGTCGTTCTGGCGACCAACGCCTATACCGGCGGCCTGCTCCCCGGCCTCGCCGAGACGATCGTGCCGCTGCATTCCTTCCAGATCGCGACAGCGCCGCTATCGTCCAATCTCGCGGCGGCGATCCTGCCGGAAGGGCAGGCGGTGTCGGATTCGCGCCGCATCCTCGTCTATTATCGCAAGAGTGCCGACGGCCGGCTGGTGCTCGGCGGGCGCGGCCGCATGGCTTTCCCGAACGGCCCGGCCGACTGGGCGCATCTGGAACGCGCGCTGCTGCGGCTTTATCCGGCGCTGTCAGACATTGCCATTGAAAAGCGGTGGTTCGGCCGGGTGGCAATGACGCCGGACCATCTCCCGCATATCCACGAGCCAGAGAAGGGCCTGCTGGCGGTCGTCGGTTGCCAGGGCCGCGGCATCGGCCTGATGACCGCGCTTGGCGAGCGCATCGCCTCCTACCTGTCGAGCGGCGACACCAGGCAATTGCCGTTCCGGTCTCGCCGATCCGGCCATTCCCGTTTCATGCGTTTCGGCAGGTCGGCGTTGCCGCGACGATCGCCTGGTACCGGATGCTGGACGCCTTCGAACGCTGACGTTCATGCCCAAGCGTGAAACAGCTTGACAGCTTCACGAATATGAAAAAAGTTTAGTCGATTTCAAATTATGATGGGTAGTCGATGTCGACCATCGCCGCAACGCAGCCGCTGCCGGAAACCCGGTCTTCGCCGGGTTTTCGCTTCGCCATGCTGCTGCCCGGCGGGTTGGTCACCTTCTTGCTGATCCTTTTCGCCCTCGGCCTGGTGTTCTTTCTCGCCTTTCGCGGCAATGACGGCTCGCTGCTGGGGGCTGGTTTCACCCTTGCGAATTTCGTCACTGTGGCCACCGATCCGCTGTACTGGACGGTGACGCTGCGCTCGCTGGGCATCGCCGGCCTGGTGACGCTGGCAACCGTAGTCACCGCCTATCCCGTTGCCTACTATCTGGCTTTCCATGCCGGGCAGCGGCGCGGGCTGCTGCTGTTCCTGCTGACCCTGCCGTTCTGGACCAGCTATCTGCTGCGCGTCTTCGCCTGGAAGATCGTGCTTGCCTATAATGGCGTGCTGAACTCGGCGCTGATCGAAAGCGGCATCTGGTCGGAGCCGACATTGGCGTTCTTGAATACGCCGGCAGCGGTCGTCGTCACGCTCGCCCACGCTTATGCGCCGTTCGCTATCCTGCCCATCTATGTGGCGCTGGACACCATCCCGAAATCGCTGCTCGAGGCCGCTTCCGATCTCGGCGCAAAACCATTCACCAGCTTCCGCCGCATCGTGCTGCCCAATTCGATGCCGGGCGTGCTGGCGGCTGCTCTCGTCGTCTTCGTGCCGACCGTCGGCGATTATGTGACGCCGGCGCTGGTCGGCGGCCCTGCCAGTACAATGATCGGCACGCTGATCCAGGCCGAGTTCGGCAAGGCCAATGACTGGCCGTTCGGCGCCGCACTCGCCGTCGCCGTCATGCTGGTCATTCTCGCCGTGGTGCTGGTGGTGCGCTTCGCCGACCGCCGATACGGCAGCCGCACATGAACACGGCGCGTATCGATGCAAGGCAGGGCGGCGGCTGGCTGGGTGTCTATGTCCTTGCCTATCTGGTGTTCCTGTATCTGCCGATACTGCTGATCCCGCTGTTTTCCTTCAACAATTCGATCCAGGCGGCATTTCCGCTGCAAGGCTTCACGCTGGAATGGTACGGCACGCTGGTCGGCAATTCGGCGCTGTCCGGTGCGCTTGCCACCAGCCTCGTCATCGGCGCCATTGCCGCCACTGGCGCAACACTCTGCGGCATTACCGTGTCCTATATGGACCTTTACGGCCGCTCGCCGCTGGCCGCCACGATCAGTGCCATTGCGCGGCTGCCGATCCTGATCCCCGGCGTCATCGTCGGCATCTCGCTGTTGATCCTGGTCAATCTCGCCGGTTTCGGGCCGTCGCGCATTGCCATTGTGCTCGGCCATGTATTGGTGGCGCTGCCGACGACGGTGGTGGTCATGCGCAGCCGCTTCGCCGCCATCCCGAAGACCATCCGCGAGGCAGCGCTCGACCTCGGCGCCTCTGACTGGACGACCTTCAGACGGGTGATGCTGCCGCTCAGCCTGCCCGCCATTATTTCGGCGTTCATGCTGGCCTTCCTGACCTCGTTCGACGAGTTCATCGTCGCCTTCTTCCTTGCCGGCACCGAGCCGACGCTGCCGCTTTATATCTGGAGCCAGCTGCGCTTCCCGAAATCGCTGCCGACCGTCATGGCGCTCGGCACGGCGATCCTGGCAGTGTCGTTCGTCATCGCCGCACTCGCCGAAATCCTGCGCCATCGCGGGCTTGCCGCCACCCGGCGGCCAGCGCCCGCCAGCCTGTCAAAACCAGAAGAAACCGAAAGAGGAGAACTGCAATGGCATTCGACCTGAAATCGATAACGGCAAAGACAGCGAAAACCGGACTGGCCGCCTTCGCGCTGGCGCTTGCATCGACTGTCGCCTTTGCCGGCGACAAGCTGCAATATTTCACCTGGTCGGGCTATGAACTGCCCGACTTCAACAAGAGCTTCCTCGCCGCGCACCCAGATGGCGTCGAAGCCGCGATGTTCGGCGACGACGATGACGCCTTCACCAAGGTCAAGGCCGGCTTCCGCCCCGATGTCGCGCACCCTTGCTATGACAAGGTGGCGCGCTGGAACAAGGAAGGCCTGCTGCAGCCGATCGACACCAAGCGCATCAAGAACTGGGATTCGATCTTCCCGGTCTTCAAGAACCTGCCCGACCTGCAGGCCGGCGACGGCAAGGTCTGGATGGTGCCGTGGGACTGGGGCAATACCTCGATCCTCTACCGCACCGATCTGGTGAAGAACCCCGAAGCCAGCTGGAACCTGCTCTGGGACAAGCAATATGCCGGGCGCATGGCGACCATCGATGCCGTCCACGACACACCGGTGGTGGCGGCCCTTCTGGCAGGCGTCAATCCGTTCGACATGACACCGGAACAGATGGACAAGGTGGCGGAAAAACTGCGCGAGCAGCGCCCGCTGCTCTCGAACTACACCACCGACATGACCTCGGTCGAACAGGCACTGGCGAGCGGCCAGCTGGTCGCGGCCATGACCTGGAACGCCTCGGCAACCTCGCTGAAGAAGCAGGGCGTGCCTGTAGAGTTCATGAAGCCGAAGGAAGGCATGCTGACCTGGGCTTGCGGTTTCGTCATGCTCAAGGACGCCAAGAACGTCGATCTTGCTTATGACTTCATCAACAGCCGGCTGGAAACGGATTCCGGAAAGTATCTGATCCAGGCCTACGGCTATGGCAGCTCGACCAGCTCGGCTTTCGCCGCCGTGCCAAAGGAGGAGTTGGAGAAACTGCAGCTGCCTTCCGATCCCGAGGTGATGCTGAAGACCACGATCTTCACCGGGCCGATGAAACAGAATGACGAACTCGCCAAGATGTTCGAGAAGGTCAAGGCAGGCGGCTGAGTTCGCTCTTCCTTCTCCCCTTGTGGGAGAAGGTGGATTGGCGCGGAGCGCCAAGACGGTTGAGGGGTGTTGGAAGGAATGAGGCGTTGGTGTTTTCTGGAACACCCCTCATCCGACCGAGCTTCGCTCGGCCACCTTCTCCCACAAGGGGGAGAAGGGAAGACCGCGCGGCGCCGGCCAAAAATACTGTAACAAGGACGAACGAATGGACATGCTGGACGAAGCGGCTGAGAAGCCGAAGGACGACGCCGACGTCAGGGTCGGCCGGCGCGTGCGGGCGCTCAGGCTGGAGCGCAATCTCTCGCTGGCCGAACTTGCCGCCAAAGCCGGTGTCTCGATAGGTGCGCTAAGCCAGATCGAGCGCGGCATGTCGTCATTGCGGGTCCGCGTGATCTGGCCGCTTGCCGCCGCCCTCGATATAGAGCCGTCGGCCCTGATCGCCGACGGCAATGATGTCGGCAACGATCTTTATTGTGTGCGCGCCAACAGCCGGCGTCAGATCCCGGTCAAGTCGGAAGGCACCGCCAAGGCGCTGCTGTCGCCGCCGGCCGCCACGCTGACCGGCATGCTGGTGACCGTGGAAGCCGGCGGCGGCACCGCGGAAGCCTATGCCCATGCCGGCCATGAATTCGGCTTCGTCCTGTCCGGCGAGGTCGAGCTGGTGGTCGATTCGACCAGATACGGGCTGAAGGCCGGTGACAGCTTCGCCTTCAAGAGCACCTTGCTGCACGCCTTCCGCAATCCGGGCAGCGAGCGCTGCCAGATCCTGTGGGTCAACACCACCAAGCCGTCCGAGGTTCGCGATGGCGCCTGATCCTCTCGTCCGGCTGGACAAGGTCTCCAAGATATTCCCCGGCGGCATCGTCGGGCTCGAGTCTGTCGATCTCGACATTGCCCGCGGCGAGTTCCTGACCTTGCTCGGGCCGTCCGGCTGCGGCAAGACCACCAGCCTGCGGGTCATCGCCGGCTTCGAGAGCCCGTCGAGTGGCAGGGTTCTGCTCGAAGGCGGTGACATCACGGCACTCAGGCCCTTCGGCCGTCCCGTCAATACCGTGTTCCAGGACTACGCGCTGTTCCCACACATGAACGTTGCCGAAAATGTCGGCTTCGGCCTGTCGCTGCGCAAGCTCTCCGGTGCCGAACAGGCAAAGCGCGTCGGCGCAGCGCTCGACATGGTCGGCCTTGCCGAGAAGCTCGGCGCCCGCGTGTCCGAATTGTCGGGTGGCCAACGCCAGCGCGTCGCGCTTGCCCGCGCCATCGTCTGCGAGCCGCGTGTGCTGCTGCTCGACGAGCCGCTATCGGCGCTCGACGCGCATCTGCGCGAGCAGATGCAGGTCGAACTGAAGCGGCTGCAGTCGCGGCTTGGCACCACTTTCGTCATGGTCACGCACGACCAGACCGAGGCGCTGTCGATCTCAGACCGCATTGTCGTCATGAACAAGGGCCGCATAGAGCAGATTGCGCCGCCGGCAACTCTTTACGACCGGCCCGCCACCAAATTCGTCGCCAGCTTCATCGGTACCATGAACCTTCTGCAGTCGCGCTTTGTCGGCCGTGACGGCGAGCGCCTGCTGTTCACTGCCGGCGTCCTGCCGCTGGAAGCGATTTCGGATAAAGGCGAGCTGCCTGGCGAGGGCACTGTGCGCACCATCGGCGTGCGTCCGGAGGATATTTTGGCCACGACCGAGGCCGCGGCCGGTACCGCACCGGTGCGGGTGAACAGCATCGTCTTTCACGGCCGCACCTTGCGCCTTCATGCAGAGCTGGGGCAGGGGACACAGGTGGTGATCGACGCGCCACGCCGGGCGGAGGGTTTTCAATTCAGCGTCGGCGACGTGGCGCATATCAGCCTGCGGCGCGGCGCCAACTGCCCTATGCTACCTAGCTAGTCTCACTCATTTTTAGAAAACCGGAGCACGGCCCATGAGCAATCATCTCAATTTTTTCATCGGCGGCAAATGGGTCGGCCCCGTGGTTGCGGCAACGCTGGATGTGATCGATCCGTCCACCGAAGAGGCCTACACCAAAATCTCGGTCGGCTCGAAAGCCGATGTCGACAAGGCCGTGGCGGCAGCCAAGGCGGCATTCCCGGCCTTCTCGCAAACCAGCAAGGCCGAGCGCCTGAAGCTGCTGAAGCGTATCCTCGAAGTCTACAATGAGCGCTACGAGGACATCGCCCAGGCGGTCAGCCAGGAAATGGGCGCGCCGATCAGGTGGGCGCGCGAGGCGCAGGCCTGGGCGGGCAGGGCGCATATGGAAGCCACCATCAAGGCGCTTGAGGATTACGAATTCAGCGAGAAGCGCGGCACCACCATGGTGGTCAAAGAACCGATCGGCGTCTGCGCGCTGATTACGCCGTGGAACTGGCCGCTCAACCAGATCGTCTGCAAGGTGGCGCCGGCGATCGCCGCCGGCTGCACGGTCATTTTAAAGCCTTCCGAAATCGCGCCGATCAGCGGCATCATCTTTTCCGAGGTGATGGACGCCGCCGGCACGCCGAAGGGCGTCTACAATATGGTGAATGGCACTGGTCCGGATGTCGGCCAGGTCATGGCTGGCCATCTCGACGTCGACATGGTCTCGTTCACCGGGTCGACCCGGGCCGGCATCATCGTCGCCAAGACGGCGGCCGAGACCGTCAAGCGCGTCGCGCAGGAGCTGGGCGGCAAATCGGCCAACATCGTGCTGCCCGACGCTGACTTCGAGACGGCGGTGCGCAAGGGTGTCAACGCCTGCTTCGGCAATAGCGGCCAGTCCTGCGATGCGCCGACCCGCTTGCTGGTACCGGCCGCCCGTCACGACGAGGCGCTGACGATCGCCAGGAAGGCCGCCGAATGGCACAAGGTCGGCGACCCGCGCTCGGAGGAGACCAAGCTCGGGCCGGTGGTCAGCAACGTCCAGTTCGACAAGATCCAGCGGTTGATCGAGGCAGGTATCGCCGAGGGTGCGACGCTGGTCACCGGCGGCCCCGGCCGGCCGGAACACCTCAACCGTGGCTATTATGTGCGACCGACCGTTTTCGGCCACGTCAGGCCTGGCATGACCATCGAGAAGGAGGAGATTTTCGGGCCGGTCCTGTCGGTCATCTCCTACGATGACGATGATGATGCGGTGAAGATCGCCAACGACACCGTCTATGGCCTGGCTGCCTATGTGCAGTCCGGGGATATCGACCACGCCCGCAAGATTGCCAGCCGCCTGCGTGCCGGGCAGGTGTCGATCAACTATCCGGAATGGGATACGTTTGCGCCCTTCGGCGGCTACAAGCAGTCCGGCAACGGCCGCGAATATGCCGACTGGGCCATCCACGATTTCCTCGAGATCAAGGGCATCATCGGCTACGGCGCCTGAGCGTTCAACATTGGCATTACGCTAACCGTCAAGTTTGTTGCGAGCGTTGGTGCCTCGGCATCGGCGTTCGGTTGAACGGCCACGACGGCTCCGTGGCCGCAATGTGAGTGCGAAGCAGGTCGCCTCAGATCGTCTTGAGATAGCCGGCCAACTGATCCGCCACCGTGCCCCAGCCGTCGTAGAAGCCCATCTCCTCGTGGCTGTTGCGCGTGGCTTCGTCGCGGTGGATGGCGGTGGCGGTGTAGCGCGTCGTCTCGCCATGCGATTGCAGCGCTATGACGGCTGTGATGAATGGGTCGCCTGACGGCCGGTAGCCTGGCAGCAGCGCATCGGTCCACACCAGCCGCTCGTCCTGGACGATCTCGAGGTAGCAGCAACGCCTATCGTTGACCTCCTTGCCGTCGGGCGACTGCATGCGGGTCCGGAACAGACCGCCGGGCCGCAGATCGATCTCGCAATCGGTGATGATCCACGGCTTCGGCGTGAACCATTGGCGGACATGGTCGGGTCTCGTCAGGGCCATCCACAGCAGTTCTCGCGGCGCCTCGATCGTCCGTTCGAGCACGAGGTCGAGCTTCGGATCGGGTTGGAACAACGGCACCATATTCATCTGTCTGTCTCCTTGAGTTTCAGTACGTAGTCGTCGAACTGGTCGAGACGGCGCTCCCACAGCGCACGCTGCTCGGCCAGCCAGTTTTCCGCGAGCTTCAACGGCTCCGGCGCGAGCCGGTAGGTCCTGACGCGGCCGGCCTTTTCCGAATGCACCAGCCCGTAGCCTTCCAGAACCCTGAGGTGCTCGATGAAGGATGGCAGGGCCATCTCGAACGGCTGGGCAAGCTCGCTGACCGAGGCGGGGCTTCGGTTCAGTCGCTCGACCACGCGTCGCCGGGTCGGATCGGCGAGCGCCCGGAAAATGCCGTCGATCGGCGGGGGGCTTTCGGTCTGCAGGCTCGTCATGGTCGTTTCCTTGCCTCGGCTATTTCGTGAGAAAATTAGCTCGGGAAATGGTTAGGAAAATTCCTTACCATTGGCAAGCGCGGAAATCGCGGAGCCCGGCGAGGCCGCTGGAAAAGTGAGAGGCGCGGTTTTAGGGTGCCGTCAGATTCGACCGGTCCGAGGACGCGTTTTGACGATCACCATGTACGGCATCACCAATTGCGATACGGTCAAGAAGGCGCGTTCCTGGCTGGCGAGCCACGATGTTGCCTATCGCTTTCACGACTACAGGGCAGACGGCCTTGACGCGGATCGGCTGAACGGCTGGTCAGGCAAGGTCGGCTGGGAAATCCTGCTCAACAAGGCGAGCACAACGTACCGTGAACTGTCGGAGGAGGACAGACTGGGCTTGGACGAGAACAAGGCCAAGGCGCTGATGCTGGCCAAACCGACGATGATCAAGCGTCCGGTGCTGGAACTTGGCGATCGCATACTGGTTGGCTTCAAGCCGGACATTTATCAGCAGGCGATGGGTGGTTGAACCCGGTGCAGCGGGACGGCGAGGTTTCGCGGCTTCGTTCCAGCTTGGGTTCCTCGCCCCCACGAAAGTCCTAGGGGATGCACACATCTTTTCGTTGCGTCGATGACTCATCTGTGAGTTGCGGCGTCGGGTTGGTGTGTGATTCTGTAGGCGACGTACTGAGGGAGGCGTCG
>NZ_JAMYOX010000025.1:0-93247 GCF_040320025.1 Mesorhizobium sp. M0808 | reverse complement strand
TTGGCAGGCGGGCCGGTGCGCACCCGGTCCGTACGGGTGTAGTTGGGTATTTCTTAAGCGTTTTAGTGCTCTAGGGCAGTAGGGCAGTAGGTGTCTATTCAGCCGACAGCTTGCGGATCAGAAGCCGCAAGAGCTTTCCTACGCTCTCGCTGTGGGGCATCAATGACTCGACCGCCTCGCGAGAGGTAATTCCAACCCTTTGCGCGATTAAAAGGTGTGTCTCCAGTTCCTTGAGTGATCCCTGGGCGATCCTGAGAAACTGCTGGTAGGAAGCTCGGCTTTCTCCGCCGTAACCCTCGGCGATGTTGGCGGGCACCGACGTTGCTGCCCGACGCACCTGACTCGTCAGCCCGTAGATCTCGTCTTTCGGCCAAGTCCTTGTTACTTGGTAGATTGCAACTGTTAGGTCCATGGCTTGCTGCCAAACGATCAGATCCCTGTACGATGCGATCTTGTCCGTCATCCTTGCCCTACTGCCCTACTGCCATATTGCCCTACTCCCCTACTCCCCTACTCCCCTACTACACATTCAGCAGCAAATACTCCCTCTCCCACGGGCTGATCACTTCCATGAAGGTCTCGAATTCCGCTCGCTTGATCGCCGCATAGGTGGCGGCAAATGACTTGCCGAGCAGCGCGCCGAGTTCTTCGTCAGCCTCGAACAGGTCGACGGCTTCGAGCAGGCTGCGCGGCAGGTCGATCTGGTCCTCGTTGGCGGTCGTCAGAACCGGCGGCTCGGCCTTGATCTTGTTGGTCATGCCGATCAGTCCGCAGGCAAGCGATGCCGCCAGCGCCAGATAGGGGTTGGCGTCGGAGGAGGGGATGCGGTTTTCGACGCGCCGCGCCGCCGGGTCGGAGCGGGGCACGCGGAAGGCCGTGGTGCGGTTGTCGTAGCCCCATTTGTTGTTGACCGGCGCCGAGGCCGACTGCGTCAGCCGCCGGTAGGAATTGACGTAGGGCGCAAACATCACCAGCGCGTTCGGCACATGTTTCTGCATGCCGCCGATGAAATGGAAGAAGGCCTCGGTCTCCGAGCCGTCCTCCGCCGAAAAAACGTTCTTGCCGGTCTTCTTGTCGATGATCGACTGATGGATATGCATGGCCGAACCGGGCTGCCCTTGGATCGGCTTGGCCATAAACGTGGCGTAGATCTCGTGCTTGAGCGCCGCCTCGCGGATGGTTCGCTTGAACATGAACACCTGGTCGGCGAGCTCGATCGGATCGCCGTGACGCAGATTGATTTCGAGCTGGCCGGCGCCCTCCTCGTGGATCAGCGTGTCGATCTCCAGACCCTGGCTTTCGGAGAAATGGTAGATGTCGTCGATCAATTCGTCGAATTCGTTAACCCCGGCGATCGAATAGCCGGCGCCGCCGCCGATCGGCCGTCCCGATCGACCTACTGGCGGGGTCAGCGGATAGTCCGGATCGGGGTTCTTGCGCACCAGGTAGAACTCGATCTCGGGTGCCACGACCGGCCTCAGCCCACGCTTGTCATAGGCGGCAAGCACGCGCTTCAGCACGTTGCGCGGCGTGAACTCGACCGAGCGGCCGTCCTGGTGGACGAGGTCGCAGATAACCGCCGCGGTAGGGTCCTCCTCCCACGGCACCACCGTCAGCGTCGAGAGGTCAGGCATCAGCTTGAGGTCGCCGTCGTCCTCCGGATAGTGGAAGCCGTTGCCGTCCTCCGGATAGCCGCCGGAAATCGTTGTCATGAACACCGCCGAAGGCAGCGCCAGCGAGGTGTTGGAGGTGAACTTCTTCGATGGCATCATCTTGCCGCGCGCAACCCCCGCCTGGTCGGGTGTGATGCATTCGATATCTTCGATGCCGCGCCATTCCAGCCAGGCGCTGACTTCCTTCCAGTTCTTGACGCCACGTTGGTTTTTCACGAAGGCAGGCGTGCGGGCGCGTCCTCCGCGGCTCGACGGACGGACTTCCTTTTTTGCAGGCGGCATCAATCACCAGATTTGTTGCAGATTGTGGAGTATAGCCGTTGCCGACGACGAAAGGGAAGGGGAGCCGGCTGGCGTGCGCCTCGATAACCGGGGGAACACAACGACTTCCGGATAAAAGCCTCCTGGTCTAGGGTCGGCCTCCCGCAACGCTGCAATTAATGGTCCCCATGCAACACAGCCGCAAACTGACGACGATCGGCTTCGACGCCGATGACACGCTGTGGCAGAACGAACAGTTCTTCCGCGTGACCGAGAAGCGCTTTGCCGCACTGCTCGCCGATCAAGCCGAGGAGGACCGGATTTCAGCAAGATTGCTGGAGGCCGAGAAGCGCAACCTCGCGGTCTACGGCTTCGGCATCAAGGGGTTCACGCTGTCGATGATCGAGACGGCGATCGAGGTCACCAACGGCCAGGTGCGGGCCTCGACTATCGCCGAAATTCTCGCCGCGGGCCGCGAGATGCTCAGCCATCCGATCGAGCCGCTTCCGCATGCGCGCGAAACCGTGGAAAAGCTGGCCGGCGCCTACCGCCTGGTGCTGATCACCAAGGGCGACCTGTTCGACCAGGAACGCAAGCTCGCGCAATCCGGGCTGGGCGAGCTGTTTGATGCCGTCGAGATCGTCAGCGACAAGAGCGCGGCCACCTATAGCCGCATCTTCAGCCGCCACGGCGACGGCCCGGAAAAGGGCATGATGGTCGGCAACTCGCTCAAATCGGACGTCGTGCCGGCCATCGAAGCCGGCAGTTGGGGCATCCACGTTCCGCATGATCTGACCTGGGTGCTGGAACATGTCGAGCCGCCGGTCTCGGCACCACGCTTTCGCCAGATAGCCAATCTCGGTGAACTGCCGGGCTTGATCGAGCGTATCGGCGAGATTGATTGATCAGGTCTGCAGCCGAGGCATCACGGTAGAGGTCAGTTGCGGCCGACCCCGACCAGCCGGTCGATCACCGGCTGCAGCCGTTCGGTGGTGATCGGCTTGACGACCACTGCATCGATGACGCTGGACAGGCCCAGGCTCTCCGGCGTGCCGGTCTTGACTGAAAGCAGGATCACCGACGGAAGCGATCTGCCTGACGCCCTTCGCAGTGCATCGATACCCGACAGCAAGGCGTCGCAGTCCCCATTCTCCGCACCGCCGTCGAGAACGACAGCCCCGGGAATCAGCGCGTGCAAGGCCTTTGCCGCGGTTTCGGGAGTTTCCGAGATCGGTTTGAGGCCGGACCGCTCCACGATTTTTGAAACCACGACGCGGTTGATCGGTGATTTTCCGACCACCAGCACCCGCGAGAAATCCGGGAGCATCCGCGTCTCCATGTCCCGACTGACGAAAGGCAGCTGTTTTGCAGTCTCGATATCGCGATTCGCTGGGCACATGGCGGGGCAGGCCGTTGTTCAATGTTTCAATGCAGGGTTGAAACTCGAGAGGTAATTGGCGTGAGATCACTGCTCATGTCAAGCTCAAATGGCGTATCAGGAGAATATCGCAAGAAACATTAAAATTAAAATTAAGTGCTTTTCTTTGCCGCCGCCCGAAGAAGAAGTTCCCACCACAACCGGGCAGGCTCAGCTAAGTTTGGCTTTGCAGCGCGAACGCACGAACTCGCAGCCGTAGCCGGGTTGACGTAAGGTTGGACGAAGGCGAGTCGGGCCTGTCGCGAGCTTGTCGTATCGCCTCGCCGGACTACCCTTCCTCGTTGGCTAAGCACGTCTCTTTGACCGACGGGAGATGACGATGGAACTAGTGACTCACAAGAAATTCAAAAATGGCCGGTTGATGCCATGGGGAAAGGGTACGGTCGTTACCGGCGCAAAGGGGTTTGTCTACCTTTCCGGAAACACCGCGACGGCCGAGGACTACGATCCGATCGGCAAAAGCGGCGGCGCCGCCATTGGCGATGCAGCGGCACAGTGGCGCGCAATTCTCACCAATATCAAATCAGATCTGGAGGAGCTTGGCAGTGCGCTCGAGCATCTCATCCGGCTGACCTTCTTTGTTAAGGGGCCATTTCCAGATGGCGGCGTGCTGAGCTCGCCCAATTTTCGCTTGGACGTCTTGGACGAATTCTTTGCCGTGCACTGCCCGAAGCACTGCAGCTACAACAACCCGCCGCCCTCGGAAGTTATTGGCGTTGCAGCGCTTGCGCAGCCTGATCTTGTCATTGAAATCGTTGCATTAGCGGCTCTGCCGAATTAGGCAAAGCCGCGGCGTGCAAGGTGCGATAGCATGCGCTCAAAAGAGGCGCGGTGCTATCGAGTTTGTCTGTCGTGGCTCCGCTGTGTGACGATGACCGGGATCAGCAGATCGCCCCAGTTGCCGTCGCCGCCATGGTGCCGTGCCGAGCGCACCAGTTCGACCGAGACGCCTGCCTCGACCGCCTTCATCACCGACTGATTGAGCCTGTGCAGATCGTTCGCCAGCATGCGGATGGTCGCCTGCTGGTCGACATTCATGCTGGTGGCCTGCTCTTCGGCCCGTTCCTTGACGCGGCTTATCGAAGCCATTGGTCTTCTCCCTGTGTTGCCATGCCTGTTGTGTTGCCATGCCCGTTTGGGCGTTCACTCTGTTTGTCTGCTATTCCGCCGCCGGCCTGAATTGGGCGCGCTCGGTCGATCCCTGCATGGCCGTGGTCGAAGACTGGCCACCGGTGATCGCCATCGAGACGGCATCGAAATAGCCGGTGCCGACCTCGCGCTGGTGCTTGGTGGCGGTATAGCCATTGGCTTCCGCGGCGAATTCCGCCTGCTGCAGTTCCGAATAGGCGGCCATCTGCCGCTCCTTGTAGCCGCGGGCGAGCTCGAACATGCCGAAATTGAGCTGGTGGAAACCGGCCAGCGTAATGAACTGGAACTTGTAACCGATGGCGCCGAGTTCCTTCTGGAACTTCGCGATCATTGCGTCTTCGAGATTCTTCTTCCAGTTGAAAGACGGCGAGCAATTATAGGCAAGCAGCTTGCCTGGATGATGCTTGCGCACGCCTTCGGCAAACGTCCTGGCCTGCGCCAGATCGGGCTTGGAAGTCTCGCACCAGATCAGGTCCGCATAGGGCGCATAGGCGACGGCGCGGGCGATGCAGGGCTCGATGCCGTTGCTGACACGATAGAAGCCCTCCGCGGTGCGGCCGGCGCCATAATCGACGAAGGGCTGGTCGCGCTCATCGATGTCGGAGGTCAAGAGCTGTGCCGCTTCCGCGTCGGTGCGTGCCACGACCAGCGTCGGCGTACCCATGACGTCGGCGGCAAGCCGCGCCGCGTTGAGGTTGCGGATATGTGCGGCGGTCGGGATCAGCACCTTGCCGCCAAGATGGCCGCATTTCTTCTCCGAAGCCAGCTGGTCCTCGTAATGGATGCCGGCCGCACCCGCCTCGATGAACGCCTTCATGATCTCGAAGGCGTTGAGCGGCCCGCCGAAACCGGCTTCCGCGTCGGCGACGATCGGCGCGAACCAGGTGTCGACCGACAGCCCGTTGCCTTCCGAAGTCTCGATCTGGTCGGCGCGCTGTAAGGTGCGGTTTATGCGCTTGACCAGTTCGGGCGCGGCATTTGCGGGATAAAGCGACTGGTCCGGGTACATGGCGGAAGCGGTGTTGGCATCGGCGGCGACCTGCCATCCTGACAGATAGATCGCTTTCAGCCCGGCCCGCACCTGCTGCATCGCCTGGTTGCCCGACATGGCACCCAGCGCGTTGACGAAATCCTCTTCATGGATGAGCTGCCACAGCCGGTTTGCCCCCATTTCGGCGAGGCTCTGCCGGATCTGCACCGAGCCGCGCAGCCGCTTCACGTCGTCCGGTGAATAGGGCCTTTCGATGCCATCAAAGCGGCCTTGCGGCGCCGACGGGACGAGGTTGTAAAAGTCGGTCATTGATCACTCCAGGCGGTTTTGATGCCGGTTTAGGAAGGCGTCGCAGAGGGAAAATATGTGCGCCATATGTGTGACACCATTTACACGTCGGCACGACGCAAGCGAGGTAAACCTCCGGATCAGTCATAAAATAAGGGAAAACCTGTGTTGTGTTTGACTGATGAGAGCTGTAAATCTGTCATGGTTGTAAAGACAGCCATGCCATCGGCGGATGTAAAATTCTGTCAAGGAAACTCGATTGGCCGACCACAAAATCTTTGCCGGGCCGCGCATTCGTCGCATCCGCAACGCCAAGGGGCTGACCCAGACGGCGATGGCCGAAGGGCTCGGCATCTCGCCGTCCTATCTCAATCTTATCGAGCGCAACCAGCGGCCGCTGACGGTGCAACTGATCCTGAGGCTGGCATCCGTCTACAAGGTTGACCCGCACGAACTGCAGGGCGAGGCGCGGGGATCGGTCGCCGATTTGAAGGAAGTGTTTTCAGATCCGTTGCTGGCCGGCGAACTGCCGGGCGACCAGGAACTCATCGAGCTTGCCGAGGCGGCGCCCAACGCTTCCGCCGCTGTGATAAAACTGTTTCGCGCCTATCGCGAGCAGGCCGAGCGATTATCGGATCTCAACGAGCTGCTCGCGCGTGAGGGCAAGGCCACCGCACTCTCCGGTGCCCGGCTGCCGATCGACGAGGTGCATGAGATTTTCGAACGCCGGCCGAATCATTTTGCCGCGCTCGAAGAGGAAGCCGAGGCATTCACGTCGGTGCTCGATCCTGGCGACGATCTGTTCAGTGCGTTGAAGGCTTGGCTGCGGCGTGAATTCGGCATCGTCGTTAAGGTACTGCCGGTCGCTACCATGCCCAACTGGCGGCGTCGCTATGACCGTCACTCGCAACGCCTGTTCCTGTCCGAGCGCCTGTCGCCATTCGATCAGCTGCGCGAGGTGGCTATGGAGGCCTGCCTGATCCGCATGAGCGTCGCTGTCGCCGCCGAGATCCAGGCGCTGAAGCTGACCACGGACGAAGCCCGCCGGCTGGCGCGTTTCGAGCTCGGCCGCTATGCCGCGCACGCTCTGATGATGCCCTATCAGCCTTTTCACGCCGCTGCGGTCCGCACCCGCTACGATATAGACATGTTGCGGTCGCGCTTCGGCGTTTCCTTCGAGCAGGCGGCGAACCGGCTGACCACGCTGCAGCGGCCGGGTGCGTCGGGTGTGCCGTTCTTCATGCTCGAGGTCGACAGTGCCGGCAATCGGTTCCGCAAGGCGGGCAGCCACGGCTTTCCGCAAAGCCGCTTCGGCGGCGGCTGTCCGAAGCTGCCGGTCCATGCCGCCTTCGCCCAGCCCGGCCAGATCCTGGTCGAGGCAGTGGAAATGCCCGACGGTGCGGCGTTCCTCTGCATGGCCCGCACGCTCGAAGGGCCGCAGGGCTCGTTTGCCGAGCGCCCGCGGCGCACGGCGCTGTTGCTCGGCTGCGACATCGGTTTTCGCGACGAGGTCGTCTATGGAGCGGCATTGCCGGGGCCGGCCGCCATCGGCAAGACCGGACAGAACGCCGCCGTGCCGGCGACACCGGTCGGCCCTGCCTGCCGGCTGTGCGAACGCATCGGCTGCCTCGCCCGCGCCGAGCCACCCGTTACACGTCCGCTCGGCCTCGACGAGATGGTCACGGGACTGTCGGCGTTCGATTTCCAGTGATTCGGCTCCAGCAATATTGCGGCTGAATCTTCGACCAAAGGACCTCATCTGTTCCTGCGGCCGCAACCAGTAAGCTGGTTCGCGGTTGCCGACCAAAATATTGGTTCAGCAAAAATATTGATTCAGCCGAATATTGATTCAGCATTGACGGTACGGTATCAAAAAAAGAACTGCGAAACGGTCGGGGGATCAATGATGGGCAGGACAGTTTTTTGGCTTGGCTTGGCGCTCGCGTTTTCGGCCGATCCCGCATTGGCTGAAAAGTCCTCGGATTTCTTCAATTCCTATCAACACTACAATGATGCCGGCAAGGCGTTCCTGGACAAGATCGATCCGAAGACCGGCGCGATAAATCTTGCCGAAGGCATCCATCTCGACCTCAAGGACAAGTTCTATTTTCTGGACAAGAAGGACACGCTCTCCGTCCTCACCGAAGCCTGGGGCAATCCGCCCGACTCTGGTTCCGATGCCCTCGGCATGATCTTTCCAGTCTCCCATGATCCCATTGCCGACAACAATTGGGGGATAGAACTGCGCTGGGAAAAGATCGGTTACGTCGACGACAGCGACGCCGCGTCCATCGATTACAATGAACTGCTGCGCAACATGCAGTCAGACACTCTGTCCGGCAACGATCAGAGGGTAAAGGATGGCTATGCGCCCATTACGCTGATCGGCTGGGCGTCGCCGCCGGTTTATGACGCGGCCCACAAGCGCCTGCACTGGGCCAAGGAGCTGCAATTTGGCAACGATGCCGCCCATACGCTCAACTACGACGTCCGTTTCCTTGGCAGGGAGGGCGTCTTCGTGATGAGCTATATCGCGACGGTGGAACAATTGCCGGAGATAAGGCAAAGCCTGGATGAAGTGCTTGGCCTCGCGGACTTCAATACCGGCAAGACATACGCCGATTTCGTGCCGGGCGTAGATACGGTTGCGGCGATTGGCGTCGGTGGCCTGATTGCCGGCAAGCTGGCGGCGAAAGCAGGTTTTCTGGTCGTGGCGCTGATCGCGCTGAAAAAGTTTGGCCTGCTCCTGCTGATTCCGCTGGCCGGTCTCTGGCGTTTTATCCGCGGCAACAAGAGCACCTCGTAACGCATCATCGACAAGTCGCCTCGGATCATCGCCGGGCGAGGGGCGAGGCGCCCTCATCAGTGCGCCAAACGGAACATCTAACTGGATCACGCCCGGCCTTCTGCTTTGCGTTACGCGAATTAGGCACGTCTCTGTCGTCCATTGCACATCGTGCTGCTCCGAATTCGCCGACAGTCGTACCCATGACCGATACCGCATCATCTCCGGTTGCCGCTTCGCCGATCGTGTCGCCGCAAGGGGAACGCGTCGGTTTCCTGCTGGTATTCCTGTCGGCGTTGATGTGGAGCTTCGGCGGCAGCATTGCGCGCTTCATCGACAACGCCGACAGCTGGACGGTGGTGTTCTGGCGCTCGGTCTGGGCCGCCGCCTTCCTGCTCTGCTTCATGGTCTGGCGCGACGGCTGGCGTGGCACGCTGAAGCTGTTTCGCGGCATGGGCCTGGCCGGCCTTGCGGTGGCGTTCTGCTTCGCCACGGCGTCGACCTCTTTCGTCGTGGCGCTTGCCTATACCACCGTCGCCAACATCCTGTTGATGCAGGCCGGCGTGCCGCTTCTGGCGGCGCTGTTTGCCTGGGCGCTGTTTCGCGAACGGGTGGCGGTGGCGACCTGGGTGGCGATCGCCGCCGTCATTGTCGGCGTCGCCATCATGGTGTCGGAATCGCTCGATGGCGCGGTGTCGCCGATCGGCGACGGGCTGGCGCTGCTCATCGCCGTCATGTTCTCGATCGCCACCGTCATCACGCGCCGCTTTGCCCATGTGCGCATGACGCCGGCGACCTGCCTCGGCACGATGCTGGCGGCCGCCTTTGCGGCATCGCAGGCGTCGGCGCTGGGCGTCTCCAGTCACGATATGGGCTTCCTCTTTGCCTTTGGCGTGATCAATCTGGGACTCGGTCTCGCCTTCTTCGCCACCGGAGCCCGGCTTGTTCCGGCCGCCGTCGCGGCGCTGCTCGGCACGTTCGAACCGATCCTTGGCCCGATCTGGGTCTGGCTCATCCATTCCGAGGTGCCGTCGGCGCGCACCATCGTCGGCGGTGCGGTCGTGGTCACCGCGCTGCTCGTCCATATCGGGCTCGAGTTCAAGCGTCAGACGCGGCCCGCGCGAGCGGGCGTCACCGGTGTGCCGTCACCTAATTGATGCAGTGCGCGCGTCAAAGCGAGATGAACCATTGACAACGTTGCAGCCGCGCGGGCAGGCTGCGATCACGGCAACAACAAGACAGGCGTATCTTGCCAAGTCTCCATGCCGGCCGCATCGAGGCCGGACAATATCGTCGTCTCCCTGCCCGCGCCGTAGCGAAAGCTTCCGACGGCGTCGGAACACCACCAACGCCACGCCAGGTCTTCGCTGTCGGCTCGCCGCCGAACGATAATGGCGCCGGCAATTCGCGCTTGTCGCCTGCCTGCAAGCCCAATACCTTGAAGCAAATGCCCAGCCGCGCGGACGCCGCGACGAGCTGGCTACGGAACACTCATCAAAGGAGAATAGCATGACCCGCAAAGCGCTCTGGCTTTCGGCGACTTCGGCGTTTCTGGCAGTTTTCACCTTGGGCGCACGTGCCGAGGATCGCGTCGTCAACGTCTTCAACTGGTCGGACTATATCGACAGTTCGATCATCGACGACTTCACCAAGGAAACCGGCATCAAGGTCGTCTACGACACTTTCGATTCCAACGAGATCCTGGAAACGAAACTGCTCGCCGGCGGCAGCGGCTACGATGTCGTCGTGCCCAGCGGCAATTTCCTTGCACGCCAGATCCAGGCGGGTGTGTTCCAGAAGCTCGACAAGTCGAAACTGCCGAACATTTCAAATATGTGGGACACGGTCATGGAACGGACCGCCAAATATGATCCCGGCAACGAATATTCGATCAACTACATGTGGGGTACGGTTGGCATCGGCTACAACATCAAGAAGGTGCAGGCAGCGCTCGGCACCGACAAGATCGACAGCTGGGACGTGTTCTTCAATCCCGAAAGCCTGGCCAAATTGAAGGACTGCGGCGTCTATGTGCTGGATTCGCCGGCCGACATCATACCGGCGGCACTGAAATATCTGGGCCTCGATCCGAACAGCACGTCGCCCGATGAGATTGCCAAGGCCGAAGAAACCTTGCTGAAGGTCCGGCCCTATATCCGCAAGTTCCACTCTTCCGAATACATCAACGCCCTTGCCAATGGCGACATCTGCCTGGCGGTCGGCTGGTCGGGTGACGTCTTCCAGGCCCGCAACCGCGCCGACGAAGCCAAGCAGGGCGTCGAGATCGGCTACTCCGTGCCGAAGGAAGGTGCCCAGATGTGGTTCGACCAGATGGCGATCCCGGCCGATGCGCCGCATGTCGCCGAAGCCCATGAGTTCCTGAACTACATGATGAAGCCCGAAGTGATCGCCAAATCGTCGAACTATGTGCTCTATGCCAACGGCAACAAGGCTTCGCAGCAGTTCATCGACAAGGCGATCCTGGAAGATCCGGCGATCTATCCGGATGCAGCCACCTTGCAGAAGCTCTACACCGTATCGCCTTACGATCCCAAGACCCAGCGCATCATCACTCGCACCTGGACCAAGATCGTCACCGGCCAATAGCAATCTGACCAGGCCCCGGCAGCCGTTGCCGGGGCCGCTTTCTCATGGGGCAAGCAGCAGGACGGAGTGGGACATGAAATCGCTTGGCAGCATCCGCAGGGATTTTGCGCCATGGAACGATCCGAACGCCAAGCCATACATCCAGTTCGACAACGTCACCAAGAAATTCGGTGAGTTCACAGCGGTCAACAACCTGTCGCTGACCATTTTCGAACGCGAATTCTTTGCCTTGCTGGGGGCCTCAGGCTGCGGGAAATCGACACTGCTTAGGATGCTTGCCGGCTTCGAGGAGCCGACCGCCGGCCGCATCCTGCTCGATGGCCAGGATCTGCGCGGCATTCCGCCCTACCGGCGGCCGGTCAACATGATGTTCCAGTCCTACGCCTTGTTTCCGCACATGACGGTCGAGAACAACATCGCCTTCGGCCTCAAGCAGGAAGGCATGGCCAAGGCCGACATCGACAAGCGCGTCGCCGAGATGCTGAAGCTGGTCAAGCTCGAGCAGTTCGCCAAGCGCAAGCCGCACCAATTGTCGGGCGGCCAGCGCCAGCGCGTCGCGCTCGCGCGCTCGGTGGCCAAGCGGCCGAAAGTCCTGCTGCTCGACGAGCCGCTTGGTGCGCTGGACAAGAAGCTGCGCGAGGAAACCCAGTTCGAGCTGATGGACCTGCAGCAGAACCTCGGCCTCACCTTCGTCGTCGTCACCCATGATCAGGAAGAGGCGATGACGATGGCTGACCGCATCGCCATCATCGACAAGGGCGAGGTGATGCAGGTGGCGACGCCGGCCGAGGTCTACGAGGCGCCGGGTTCCCGCTTCGTCGCCGGCTTCGTCGGCAATGTGAATATGTTCGACGGCAAGATCGCGGCTGGCGAGGCCGGCAGCGCGAGCATCGATGCCGGCAACGGCATCACCATCCGGACCGAAAATGCCGGCAGTGCCGCCGCCGGAACATCCGTCACCTTCGCCATCAGGCCGGAGAAGATCAAGGTGTCCTCCACGAAACCGGCCGGTGCCGTCAACGCCATCGAGGGCGAGGTCTACGACATAGCCTATCTCGGCGACATGACCGTCTATCACGTCAGGCTGGACGACGGTCAGGTGGTGCGGGCGAGCACCATGAACGCGGCACGCCTCACCGAGGACCCATTGACCTGGAACGACCGCGCCTGGGTTTCTTTCCGCCCCGACGCCGGCGTCGTCCTGGCACGGTAGGGACTGATCATGTCCGCTGTCACCGCCGCAACAAGCTCTCCGGCAAGCGCTGCCGGCAAATCCGCCTTGGTCAGGCTGGGAGCGGCCTTCGTTAGCCGGCTCGTCATCATCGTCCCCTACCTCTGGCTGCTGTTCTTCTTTCTCGTCCCTTTCATCATCGTCTTCAAGATTTCGCTGTCGCAGACTGCGATCGCCATGCCGCCCTACACGCCGGTGCTCGATTTCCGCGGCGGCATTTCCGGGTTTATCTCGGAATTCGGCGCGCTCAATTTCGACAACTATACCTGGCTGACGCAGGATGCGCTTTACTTCAATGCCTATGTGACGAGCGTCATCGTCGCCGCCATCTCGACGGTCCTGACATTGCTGGTCGGCTATCCCATTGCCTATGGCATGGCACGCGCTCCGGCGACGATTCGCCCGACCTTGCTGATGCTGGTGATCCTGCCGTTCTGGACCTCGTTCCTGATCCGTGTCTACGCCTGGATTGGCATCCTCAAGCCCGAGGGCCTGCTCAACCAGCTGCTGCTCGCCACCGGCATCATCAGCCAGCCGCTGATCATCCTCAACACCTATACGGCGATCTTCATCGGCATCGTTTACTCCTATCTGCCGTTCATGGTGCTGCCGCTCTATTCGTCCTTGGAGAAAATGGACCATTCTCTGATCGAGGCGGCCAAGGATCTCGGCTGCCCGCCGACCAGCGCCTTCTGGAAGATCACCTTTCCGCTGTCGCTGCCCGGCGTCATCGCCGGCTGCCTCCTGGTGTTCATTCCTGCCGTCGGCGAGTTCGTCATCCCCGACCTGCTCGGCGGCTCGCAGACGCTGATGATCGGCAGGACGCTGTGGAACGAGTTCTTCGCCAACCGCGACTGGCCAGTGTCGTCCGCGGTTGCCGTCATCTTGCTGCTGCTGCTGATCGTGCCGATCATGCTCTTCCAGCGAGCCCAGGCGCGCGCCCAGGAGCAGGACCAATGAATGCGACCTGGAGCCGCTTCAACATCACTTCGATCGTGCTCGGCTTTGCCTTTCTTTACCTGCCGATCGTCCTGCTCGTTGTGTTCTCTTTCAACGAGTCGAAGCTGGTCACCGTCTGGGGCGGCTTTTCGACGAAATGGTATGTGTCGCTGTTCCACAATCGGGGTCTGATGGACGCCACCTGGGTGACGGCCCGCGTCGGCGTCATCTCGGCCACGGTGGCGACCGTGCTCGGCACGCTGGCGGCGCTCACCTTGACACGCTACACGCGCTTTCGCGGCCGGCTGCTGTTTTCGGGCATGGTGTTTGCGCCGCTGGTCATGCCGGAAGTCATCACCGGCCTGTCGCTATTGCTGCTCTTCGTCGCCGTCGGCCTCGACCGCGGCTTTCTGACGGTGACGCTTGCCCACACCACGCTTACCATGTGCTTCGTGGCGGTGGTGGTTCAGTCGCGCCTGATCACTTTCGATCGTTCGCTGGAAGAGGCCGCGATGGATCTCGGTGCGCCACCGGTGAAGACCTTCTTCCAGATCACGCTGCCGGTTATCATGCCGGCTATCGTCTCCGGCTGGATGCTGGCCTTCACGCTGTCGCTCGATGATTTGGTTATTGCCAGCTTCACCTCGGGACCCGGCGCCACGACGCTGCCGATGAAGATCTACAGCCAGGTCCGCCTTGGCGTGACGCCGGAAATCAACGCAGCCTGCACCATCTTGATCGCGGTCGTCGCAGTTGGCGTGATCATCGCTTCGCTCGCCAACAAACGCCGCGAGGTGCAGCGCCAGCGCGACGAGCAGGCCGCGCAGCGAGGTTGAAGGCTCGCTACTCTCCCGAAACGCCGCGGCTTATCGGCGAGATGAACGGCGTGCTCCACGTGCCGCCGACGAAGAACGACGACTGCTTGGGCGGCTGGCCATTCGTCTGCGTGGCAGCCTGGCTCGGCTGGACGATGCCGCCGGACAGCGCCAGCCCGCGTCCGGCATAGGATGCGATGCCGGAAAGCCAGATCTTGTATTGCGCGGAATTCACCTCGGCCTTGTCGATACGCGCCACGCCGTTCGAAATGCTCGCCTTGAGCTCGGCCCCGTCGATCGGCAGCGTTCCGTCCGAGACGTCGTCCAGCGCGAAGAATCCGCCCTGTTCGGTGTGCTTGAGGAACGCCGGCAGGTTAAGCCGGCTCAGCGCACCCGCGCCGAACGTCGCGGACAGCGAGCCATTGGCGTTTTCGAAAATCGAGTCCCAGGTTCTGCCAGGCCCCTTGAGGATGACCGAAACGGTTCCAGTGCCGATCGGCACCAGCCGCGTCATCCCGGCCGCGGTGCCGAAAGCGCCGCCGTCGATATCGGAAGCAAGCAGCCGGATCTCGACTTCCGTGCCGGCGGGCTTGCGGTCGAAACGGACGCTGCTCTGGACGTTGCCGCCAAAGGCGGATGCATCCGAGATGTCGAAGGCGGCAAGGCCGTTCTTGACCTGGGCAGTGGCAGCGACGTCGGCAAGCTGGATGGCGCCGGCGGTGGCATGCGCCGCCGACAGCCTGAGATCGAGATTGATCCGGTCGGCGAAGCTTGTGTCGATTTCGCCCGGGCCGGTGCCGCCGGCGGATGGTACCGGCGTAAAGGCGGAGAGAAATGATCTGAGGTCGAGCGTATCGAAGGCAAGTGTGCCGGAGATCACCGGCAGTGCCTCACCATAGGTGAAGTCCAGCGCACCCATTCCCGGGTTGTTGTCGAGGGTCAGGGCCGTGTTTTCAAATTTGACGCGCCCGGCCGTCGCCGTGATCTTGCTTGAAACCGAGATCGAGCCGATTGCGGCACCGGGCGCGATGCCGGCCTGCGACCATTCGAGCACGCGTCGGAGCGAAGGTGCGGCGAATTTTGCCTGGCCGTCGAAATAGCCGTTCTCCGACATGCTGGCGCGGCCGTCGAACGAAAAACTGGCCGGTGCCGCCTTGAAGGAAAATGTAGCCGGTGCTGTGCCGCCACCAAACAGCACGAGCGGGTTCGGCGATGCGGCGTCGATGGCAACACTTTCGCCGCGCCATATCCCGGTCGCCGACAGCGTCGCATTGCTGTTCATCGCGGCCCAGTTCGCCTGGCCGCTCAGGCTGCTCAATATCTCCTGGTCCTTGCCGCCGATGGCAGCCACTACGCGGCCGTCCCTGAACTCGACTGTGCCGAACGGATCTGTCGGCAGCTTGCCGAGATCCGGCTTGGCGGGATTTGTGTTGATCACCGCGCGGGCAGCATCGATCGAACGCGTAATGCGCCCGCCGCTGGGAATCGCAGGCAGGAAAAACCCGCTCGCGGTACGCTGAACCCGGATCGTCGGTCGTACCAGCCGCGCCGTCGAAAACATCACATCGCCACGCAGCGCCGCCATCGCTGAGAGGTCGACCTCGACCCGTTCGGCCTCGACCACGGGCGGCGCATCCGTCTCTGTCCATTGCGACAGCGTCACGTCGCTCAGGATCGCCCGGAAATTCGGCCAGACCTCGATACGCGGCGCGCCGTCGATGGTGACCCGGAAACCGCTCCACGCGCTCATTTCCCACGCGATACGGTCGCGTACGATGCGGGTCGAGGCGATCAACGGCAAGGCTGCGACAACCAGCGCGATGACGATGACGGCTGCGCCGATCGCCCATATTCCGCGTCGGATCAAAGGTGATGGCATATCGCCCCGTATGCTTCCATTCCGACAAAATCGCCCGGCGGGTGTAACCGACGGCTGACGCATTTCAAGTCTTTATGGCCCGGCGATGGCATTTGCGCACACCCTGACCGGCGCGGTCCAACAAAATCTTGCTCTGCTGCATCGCGATATGCATAAGCGATGCCAATGCATGTCGCCCAAAGTGCGCAGCGGTTTTGGGATAAACGACATGCATAAAGACAAAAGTTTAAAGCGCGTCGCGTGAATCTCTTCAAACGTGACGTGCTTTAAGGAGGAACAATGATGGCTGACGACGCACCGCTCTGGATCCCGACGCAAGAGCAGATCGACGCAGCGCCGATGACCGCCTTCATGAACACCGCGGCGAACATGGCCGGCAAGGTTTTCTCCTCCTATGCCGACCTGCATCGCTGGTCGATCGATGATCGCGAGACCTTCTGGAGCCTGGTCTGGGACTTTTGTGGCATCGTCGGCGACAAGGGCGAACGCGTGCTGGTCGATGGCAACAAGATGCCCGGCGCGACCTTCTTTCCTGAGGCAAAGCTGAATTTCGCCGAGAATCTCCTCAAGAAAACCGGGCTTGGCGACGCAATCGTCTTTCGCGGCGAGGACAAGGTCGAGCGGCGGCTGTCCTGGAACGAGCTGCATGCGCTGACCTCGCGGCTGCAGCGGCTTTTCCTGTCGCTCAAGGTGAAGAAGGGCGACCGCATCGCCGCGATGATGCCCAACATGCCGGAGACCGTTGCTGCGATGCTGGCGGCCGCCTCGATCGGCGCGGTCTGGTCGTCCTGCTCCCCAGATTTCGGCGAGCAGGGGGTTCTCGACCGGTTCGGCCAGATCGAGCCTGTCGTGTTCATCGCGCCGGACGGCTACTGGTACAATGGCAAGGCGATCGAAGTCGCCGACAAGATCGCGGCCGTGGCGGGCAAGCTCGCCACCGTCCGCAAAGTCCTCATTGTCGACTATCTCGGCACCTCGCTCGACGTCGCCGCGACCATCGGCAAGGCGGCTGCGCTGGAAGAGGCGCTGTCACCCTTTGCCGCAAGGCCTGTCGCCTACGAAAGGCTGCCGTTTTCGCATCCGCTGTACATCCTGTTTTCATCGGGCACGACCGGCATTCCCAAATGCATTGTCCATTCGGCCGGCGGAACGCTGATCCAGCACGTCAAGGAAGAACGGCTGCATGCCGGCCTGCTCGACGGCGACCGCTTCTTCTACTTCACCACCTGCGGCTGGATGATGTGGAACTGGCTGGTGTCGGGCTTGGCATCGGGCACCACCTTGCTGCTCTACGACGGCTCGCCGTTCTACCCGGACGGCAATGCGCTGTTCGACTTCGCCGATGCCGAAAAGATGACCTATTTCGGCACCTCGGCCAAATTCATCGATTCCGTGCGCAAGGCCGGCCTGAAGCCGATCCGCACGCATGATCTTTCCAGCGTGCGCACCATCTCATCGACCGGCTCGCCGCTATCGCCGGAAGATTTCCGCTTCGTCTATGAAGGCATCAAGAAGGACGTGCATCTGGCTTCGATTTCCGGCGGCACCGATATCGTCTCCTGCTTCGTGCTCGGCGTGCCGATCGAACCGGTATGGACCGGCGAGATCCAAGGGCCCGGGCTCGGCCTTGCCGTCGATGTCTGGGACGATGACGGCCGCCCGCTCCGCCAGGAGAAGGGCGAGCTCGTCTGCACCAAGACGTTTCCGGCGATGCCGATCGGCTTCTGGAACGACCCTGACGGCAGGAAATACAAGGCCGCCTATTTCGAACGTTTCGACGATGTCTGGTGCCACGGCGATTTCGCCGAATGGACCGTCCATGGTGGCCTGATCATCCATGGCCGTTCCGACGCCACGCTCAATCCGGGCGGTGTCAGGATCGGCACGGCGGAGATCTACAATCAGGTCGAGCAGATGCCGGAAATCCTCGAAGCGCTGTGCATCGGCCAGGATTTCGACAATGACGTGCGTGTCGTGCTGTTCGTGCGGCTGGCGGCCGGCGTTGAGCTCGATGCCGAGCTGGAAAAGCGCATCCGCGCGAAAATCCGCACCGGGGCGAGCCCGCGCCACGTGCCGGCCAAGATCGTCGCCGTCAGCGATATTCCGCGAACCAAATCGGGCAAGATCACCGAGCTCGCGGTACGCGACATGGTGCACGGCCGCGCCATCAAGAACAAGGAAGCGCTCGCCAATCCCGAAGCGCTCGAGCTGTTCCGCAACCTGCCGCAGCTTGCCGACTGACCCTGGGATCCAAGGTGGGAGCCGTTTTGAGGTCAGGTATAGTTAACAAATTATCTCTTCGGAATTTACCTAGATTTCATGAGTGGTACACATTGGTAAATTTTCCGGCGTGCCGGTAAGGATTTGTTAAGGCCCGGCATCAATAGTCGTGCGTAACTTGAGGGAGAAATCCCGTTCCTCTTAGCCCCGAGAGGATCTGATTCGCTCAAGCCCCGTTGTGACAGCAATTCCAATTTCTCAAGGCGTCCTGTTGGACGCCTTTTTTCTTTGCGCAACCATAGCTAACCGGCGAGCACGCGGGTCGAGGGAAAGGCGACTTCGACCAGGGTTCCCTCGCCGGGCGTCGAGTTGATGGTGAACCGGGCCCGGTTCGCTTCGACCATCGCCTTGGTCAGCGGCAGCCCAAGACCCGTGCCGTCGCCACGGCCGCGCTTCAGCGCATTGATCTGCTTGAACGGCTTCAGCGCCTGCTCGATCTCGGACTGGCTCATGCCGATGCCGGTATCGCGCACGCGCATGACGACATCGCCGGAGAGCTCGTAAGCCGTCGACACGATCACCTGGCCGCCAGCCTGCGTGTAGCGGACGGCGTTCGACAGGATGTTGAGCGCGATCTGCCGCACGCTGCGCAGATCGGCCACCACTTCCGGCAGCCGCGAGGCGAAGCTGGAGCGGATGATGACGCGTTCCCGGTTGGCTTGCGGCTGCATCATCGCCACGGTTTCGGCCAGCGTGTCGTTAAGCGACACCGCCTCATAGGCCATCTCCTGCTGGCCGGCCTCGATTTTCGAAATGTCGAGCAGGTCGTTGACCAGATCGAGCACGTGGTTGCCCGAACGGTTGATGTCGCGCAGATAGTCGCGATAGCGGTCATTGGCCACCGGCCCGAATTTCTCGTCGACCATCAGCTCGGAAAAGCCGATTATGGCGTTGAGCGGCGTGCGGATCTCGTGGCTGATGCGGGCCAGAAAATCGGTCTTCTGCGACGAGGCGCGTTCGGCGACCGCGCGCGCCTGGGTCAAGTCCTCTTCGGCCCGCTTCCACTGGGTGATATCGCGCACCACCGCACAGAAGCCGCTGTCGTTGGGCAGCCTGCCGATGGTCATGAACAGCGGAATGAAACGCCCCTGCGCCTCGCGCCCGATCACCTCGCGGCCATCGTTCATCACGCTTGCAACGCCGGGCTCCGACAACCCCTCGAGATAGTCACGCGCCGCGCGCTGGCTTTCGATCGCAAACAGCGAGACGAACGGTTTGCCGGTCACCTCGTCGCTGTCGAAGCCGAACAGCGCTTCCGCCGGACGGCTAATTGAACGGATCGTTCCGTTACGGCCGATCAGCACGACGCCGTCGGTGGCGGTGTCGATGATGGTGCGCATTTCGGCAATGCGTGCCTTGAGCTCGGAAACATCCGGCTGCGTTTGGTCTTCGGCGGCGCCATGCGGAATGGCTGCTGCTTCGTCGTCGCCGGAACGGCGTACGACCAGCATCAGCGCCTTGCCGTTACCCCAGGGCACGGAGCGCAAAATCGCGTCGATCGGAAATTCCTGACCGTCGCGCGTCTTCAGCCGCAGAGCGCGGTCGCCGCCGTCGGAACTGCCGTCGTCGGCATAAGGGTCGGCAAACAGCGCGCCGAGCCCGCCGGCCTCGTCCAGGGCATTGAGCGTCGCATAGCCGGTCAAGCCGAGGAATTCGTCGTTCGCGTAATGCAGCTGGTCGCCGGAATGGATAAGCACCGGCACTGGCAGCTTGCCGAGGATCGAGGTATCCGGCCCCTTGTTGTCCTCTCCGGCAAACGCCGACGGCACGAAGCCGTCGAGTTTGAGCGGTGGTGCCTGCAGCCGCGCGATGGGCGGCACCTGGCCGGCAACGTCGGCTGCGGCTGCGCTGTCCTCGGACCAATCCTCGCTGTCCTCGGCGTCACGGAAATCTTCGGCCGTCATGCTGTCGTCGTCGCCATCCCGCGGCGCTTCGGCGACGATCGTTCGACGGTTCGTGCTGGGCTCAATGCCTTCCTGCGCTTCGTCGCTGGGTTCGCGGTCGGCATAGTCGAGCAGCGATCCGGAAACAGGGCGTGTGACGGGTTCGCCGGCTTGCGCCTCTGCTTCCGCCTCATCGGGCTGCTCGCCGTCGAGCCGGGCGAGATCCTTCTGGTCTTCGGCATCGGCCTCGGGCGGTTCGGCGGCAGCCGCCCCGCTTTCCGGACCTTGCGCCGGCATCTCACCCTTGTCCGCCAGCCCGGCTTCTTTCAGCTTTGGCTCGTCGGCCTTGCCGGCTGCCTCGACTTTCTCAACCGGCTTCTGCTTTCCGGCGCTGGGCTGTTCTTCGGCCGGGGTGCTGTCCCTCTTGAGACGCTCGCCAATCTCGCGAAACGCGCTGCGTTCCAGCGTCGACAGGCCCTTGTCGTTGGCCGGCTGCCGGTGCTCGGCCAGCCGGATCACCTTGTCGGCAAAGCGCCGCTCGGGTTTTGGCACGATGGTCAATGCCGGCACTTCGCCCCTGAACGGATCGGCGGGTTTAGGTGTCTCGGGGAGAGGTTCGACGGCTTTCGGCCCGATGGTCGCGGCAGGTTTCTCCTCGGCGACAAGGGCCATGCCGACGGCATCCGGATCGACCACCGCATCGCCGCTCCTGGCCACGCCGAAACCGCGAAAACCTTCGAAAACCCGGCTGCGGCTGTAAACCGGGAGCGCCGCCAGATCGACGGGTATCTTCAGATCGGTGCCGGCGACCGGCCACAGCACGGAGCGGCCGGACCAGGTGTCGCGCCGTTCGAGCAGGCCGGCAATCTCGCCAGAAGCATCGAGGCCATAGGCGGCCGAAACATCCTCGAAGCGACGTCCGATCACGTCGGCTGCAGGCTTGCCGACGAGCTCGGCAAATTCCGGCGACAGGGCGCTGAAATGGCCCTCCGCGTCGGTACGCCAGACGAAACGCATGGGCGCGGCGGTGCGATCGATCGCCGAAGCGCGGTGTTCGGCCGGCGAGGCGGCTTTGGTGGCTTTTGCGGCGCTTTCCGGCGAAGTATCCGGGCTGGCTGGGGTCTCGACTTTGCCGGACACAGCTGCCCCGGGCGAGATCTGCGTGTCGTCGCCGGCATTGAAGTACCAATGGTCATGCTGCGTCGGCGTTTCGCTAGCCGTGCGGTGATCGCCGGCCGCGTCGGCAGGTTCGTGCTCCGCCGATGCCGAGGTTCCTTCCATCGCTGCAAGGTCGATCTCCGCCGCGCCGGTGCTGGTGATTGGCTGCTCGTTGTCCTGGTTCGTTGGCTGGGGAAGATCGCCACCGCTCGGTGCCGCTGCCCCCTCGGTTTCCCCGCCGGCGCGCTCGCCATCGGGGGCCTCGCCGTCAAGCCGGTCCTCGTCGATCACCACCAGCAGGTGCCGCTCTTCCGTCAGCCGGGCAAGGCCCGCGGGATAGGAGCTGGACCCACCCGGAACCAGGCGCTTGACGATGCGGTCGCTCTCGTTCGCCACGTCGGCGACAAGTGCGGCCAGCGTCTCAGGCCGGATGCCGAGCGCCGAAAAGCCGTCCGATGCGGCGTCGATATTGCCCTTGGCATCGACAAAGGCGATGTAGTGGCCGTCTTCCGTAAAGCCACCGATGGCGCGGTCGGCGATCTCGGCCGCGCTGCGCGAGCCGGTCTGCGCCGCCGGCAGCGCCAGCATGATTGCTTCCTCGCCATCGGGCATGGTCACTGCGCTGGCCAGGAAGCCGACCGCGCGGCTGGTCAGGCCAGTCGCCAGCCGGACCGTGATGGCACGGTCGCGGCCGATCTGCGGAAAACCGCTGGTTGCCATGATCTGGCGCCTGGCGATCAGCGGCAAACCTGCCGAGGCGCCGATGATCGCGCCGATGTCGGGATAGCCGAATACCGCTGCGCCGGGGCCGTTGGCCCAGATCACCTGCTCGAGATCTGCCGACAGAATAGCGATCGCGTCGCCTGCGGCGAAGCCCAGGCGGACGGCGTCGAGCACGGCGACATCGAGGAAGGAGTAGTTTTCAGCCGGCATGCGCTTGGCGACCCTCACAGAGCGGGCAATTTGCGGTTAACGCTTTGTTAATAAAAGCCGACGGCGCGAAGGTCCACAAGTCATAGCGTGCAACCAGCGGAATCTCTAGGCGCGTGGTTAACGCCGCGAACCAAATATTTTATGGTGCGATGCAACAAACATGTTGCAATGCACAAAATTTGCCTTTATATTGCCATGATAGATGAACGAGACGGCATTTTGTCAAAGCCGCTGCCGCTGAAAAGGATGGAAAATGTCCAGGACCAAGACTGCTGAAACGATTGAAAACGTTGAATTCCCGAGCTTCGACGCTTCCAAGGCCACCGACCAGATCCGCGCCTTCGCCGAAAAGGGCGTCGAGCAGTCGAAAGAGGCCTATGCAAAGCTGAAGACCGGCGCCGAGGAGACCCAGAAGGCGCTGGAGTCGACCTATGAGACCGCCAAGACCGTTTCCAGCGACCTGTCGCTCAAGACCATCGCCGCCTTGCGTGCCAATGCCGAAGCCGGCTTCTCGCATTTCGAAGCCCTGATCGGCGCCAAGTCGCTGTCGGAAGTCGTCGAGCTGCAGACAGCATTCGTGCGCAAACAGGTCGAATTGACCGTCGAGCAGGCCAAGGACTTCCAGGCGGTTGCTGTCAAGGCGGCCGAGGACGTATCCAAGCCGATCAAGACCGCCTTCGAAAAGGCCGTGAAAGAAATCAAGATCGCCTAATATTTGCGCACAGTTTGACGATGCATCAAAAGGTCGCATTTCGTCAGACAAATAGATGTGCGATATAATTGTTTCAAACGAATACCCGGCGGGTGGAACCTCCTCCCTCTGCTCACCGGGGTGACCAGCCAGCACCTCCTCCCGCTGGCTCGTAACAGGAAAGGCCGGCACCTCCTCCCGCCGGCCTTTTCTTTGTCCGGCGAAAAATGACGCGATGCCGGAGCGATCTTTTGCTTTGCCAAAAGCCTTGAATTAAACTCCGATAGCCCGTATGGACGCATCGCCGAACGACAGAGCGGGTCCCGGAGAATGAACGTTCCGTCTGGATCTCGCTCGGGCAAGCGTGCCGTTGTAGCTCAGATGGTTAGAGCGCCGGATTGTGGATCCGGAGGTCGCTGGTTCGATCCCAGCCAACGGTACCATTCAGCTTTCAGCCAGGTTTCTGACCAATAGCGCCGAGCGTTCACTACGATCCCGTAGCGCTCACCCACGGTCCCGCGCCTGACGCGCGCCGCGCAGGTGATCCACGAGGGCTCTCAGCTTCGGCGCGATATTCCGTCGGCTTGGGAAATAGAGATAGAAACCCGCAAACGGCGGAAAATAGCCGTCCAGGATTGGCACGAGCTCGCCGCGGTCGAGCCAGGGGCGGAATGTATCGGCCATGCCGAACGTGATTCCGGCGCCTGCAACGGCCAGCCGGATCATCAGCCACATGTCGTTGGTAGTGATCTCGGGCGCAACCGCCACGTCGAACTCGCGCCCGTCCTCGCCGAACTCCCACCGATAGGGCGAAACTCCCGGCGCCGGCCGCCAGCCGATACAGCGATGTGCCACAAGCTCGCGCGGATGGGCGGGTGCTCCGAACTTTTCGAGATAGCGCGGGGCGCAGACGGCCATCTGCCGCTGATCGCCCGATACCGGCACGGCAATCATGTCCTGCTCGATCACTTCGCCGAGCCTCACTCCCGCATCATAGCCTTCGGCAACGATGTCGAATTCCTCGTCGGTGACCACAATATCCAGATGCACCTCGGGAAACCTTTCTGCAAAGGACGCCAGCAACGGTCCTGACAGAAAGGCCTCTGCGATAGACGAAACCGCGATCCGCAGGCGGCCGCGCGGGCGGTCCAGCAACTCCGTGGTGGCTTCGATTGCCGCGTTCACGTCGGCGATCGCCGGTGCGACGCTCGCCAGCAGGCGCTCGCCCGCTTCGGTCAGGTTGACGCTGCGTGTCGTGCGCTGCAGCAATGCGATGCCAAGGCGCTGTTCAAGCCTGAGGATGCTCTGGCTGACCGCCGAGCGCGTCACGCCCAGCCGGCCTGCCGCAGCACGAAAATTGCGTTCCTCGGCCACCGCGACGAAGACGGCAATTGCATTGAGATCGATATCCATTGGTTAGTCAAACTTACCATCGAGGTTAACGGCGGGCGGGTTATCGCGACAATGCCACGGCTCTATCTCTGTCGCAACGGCAAGAAGGCTTGATCCTCCCGATCCAAGCCGAAGCCGACCGACAAGGAGATATCCCATGACATCACTCCCTTCCTCCTGGGACCTGGATGGAAAAGTCGCCCTCGTGACCGGCGCGGCACGCGGCATCGGCCGCTGCGCGGCGGAACTGCTGCGGGCGCGGGGCGCCCGGATCGTGGCAAGCGATCTCAGCGACAGCGTACGCGAATTGGAAGCCGAGGATGTGGCAACGCTGGTCGGCGATGTCGCCGACGAGGACCTGGCCAGACGCTCGGTCGAACTCGCCGCGAAGCGCTTCGGACGACTTGACATCGTCGTGAACAATGCCGGTCGCACGCTCAACAAACGACTGACTGAGACCTCGGTCGACGACTATGACCGCATTCTGCAGATCAACGCGCGCGGCAGCTTCGTCACTGCCCGTGCCGCAGTGGAATTGATGGCTGCCGGCGGTAGCGGCGCGATCGTCAATGTCTCGTCGATCTCGGCCGTCGCGGCCTTCGAGACGCAGGCGGCCTATGCCTCCTCCAAGGCGGCTGTCGCACAGCTGACCAAGGTGATCGCGATCGAATACGGGCGCATGGGCATTCGCTGCAACGCCGTTGCCCCTGGCGTGATCGAAACCGACATCATGGAAGGTGTGGTGGAGAATGGCCGGGAGATGCTGCGCAGCTTCGGCAGCGCGCATCCAATCGGCCGGATCGGCCAGCCGCAAGAAGTTGCCGAGGCCATCGCCTTTCTTGCCTCGCCGGCATCCAGCTTCATCACCGGGGCCTTGCTTCTGGTCGATGGCGGCTACACCGCCCAGTGACCCCAAATAAGGCTGACGCACCGCACGCCATCCCTTCACATCGTGAAAATAATCACAGAACCAAAAGGATCATCTCGATGACCATGAACAGAGTTGTTCTGATCACCGGTGCCTCCAGCGGCATCGGTGCTGGCATTGCCCGCGAGCTTGGCGTGGCAGGTGCGAAGCTGATGCTCGGCGCACGCCGCACCGACCGCCTTGAAGCGCTTGCGGCCGAAATCGAGGCAGCTGGTGGAACGGTTCGCGTGCGAGCGCTCGACGTCACCAGGAGGGCGGATGTCGCAGCATTCGCCGATGCCGCCCGGGCCGAATGGGGCCAGGTCGATGTCATCGTCAACAATGCGGGCCATGAAGGTCGACGAGTGGGAGCTGATGGTGGACGTCAACATCAAGGGTGTTCTGTACGGCGTCGCGGCGGTTCTGCCCGAGATGACGGCACGCGGCTCCGGTCACATCATCAATATCGGTTCCATTGGCGCACTGGCCGTCTCGCCCACGGCTGCCGTCTATTGCGCAACGAAATACGCTGTCCGCGCGATTTCCGATGGGCTCCGCCAGGAGAGTGACGATATCCGCGTAACCTGCATTCATCCTGGCGTGGTGGAAAGCGAGCTGGCGAACACGATCTCCGACGAAGCCGCCGCCGCCGCCATGAAAACCTGGCGTGCTATTGCCCTGCAACCCGATGCCATCGCCAGGGCAGTGCGCTACGCAATCGAACAGCCCGACGATGTCGACGTCAACGAGATCGTCGTGCGTCCGACGAAGGCGGCGCATTGATGCGATCCACTTTGGCCGCAGTGCTTACGGATATTGCCGTTGCTGTAGCTCCAACCGGCCTGACCCTTCCTGCAACTCCAATCCTTGCGGAGGAACCAATGACGCACCAAGATCATCCCTATGTCGGAATGTGGGTCACCGAGGATCGCCATATCAGGCACGAACTCCTGCCGAACGGCCGTTATGACGAAGCGCGCGGTGACCGCGAGAGCGCCTATCGGGGACGCTATGAAGTGCAGGGCAGCCACATAGAATACTGGGACGATACGGGCTTCACCGCGGATGGTGAGTTCGTCGAAGGCGTCCTCTATCATGCCGGCATGATCCTTTACCGCCAGCGGTAGAGAGCCAACCTGGACAAGCACTTCAGGGTTCCACAAGACGCTATTGCACGCCTTGCATGAGGCGCTCGGCAGTTTGCACCGCAAGCCTCGCCACACCACATATGTCCCAGCAAGCGCGGCGGAAAGAAGCAGGATCGCCGGCAGAGTCGACATTGCAAATGGTTGTCACTATATAGCGGCGGCTTTGACGGCTCGCCTCTTACATGGTGCCGGCGAGAGCGCGGTAAATGTGCTAGTCATTGCGACATCTATTGTGATCTAAAACGGCTTGAAAACCGAAAAAAAGCAAATAGAAACAATAGCGCGGGTCGAACGAGTTTCGTCGAGAGAATCAGTCCTCAAGAACTAGAACGTGCTCCTTGAACCCTCCATTCCCTTCAGCTCTGTGGACCTCGGACAAGTTCGGCTTGCCGGGCGAAGCCGACTCGGCTCGAATGGCAGCACGCATCTTTTCGAAGATGCCGACGTTTATGAATACCAACCGGCATAGCCGCTAGGGAAACAGCAGTATGAGTGAACACGCGATCGAGTTCTTGCGCGGGTGGATTGGCGAAAAAGTCCACTGCCAGCCCTCGCCAGCCAGAATCGAGAAGCAGGCCGAGACCCTCGCCAGGGAATGTGCGGCCAAGGCTGCCGAAGCCGGCATACCCCTGGAGGATATCCAGGAAGAGGTCGGCGACATTCAGGAGCTCATTGCTTCAAGGCTCGAAGAGGCGGCCGAGGCCGATCAGGACGAGCGGAATTCCAACAAGCCTGCCGGCTGACGGACCGCCTCCGGCAAAACTTGCCGGGCAACATTGCCTGTCTGATGCAGTTGCGCGGTCTTATCGCCGCGCAGCTTTGCCAAATCTCTCCTTAAGCCATGTTTTCGGCAACGCCGGCACGAAATTGCCGTCGCGCCCGGTCATGTCGTCATTGGCGACCAGTGCGTTGAGGATGGCTTCCTCCACGCTCTGAATGACGGCGTCGAAGAACGGGTTGATGTCGGCATCCGGTATATAGCCGGCGCTGACCAGCTTGCCGGCCGCGCCGCGCGCCGCGTCGGGATTGGCCGTGCTGAAGGCCAGAAAGATATCGCCGGACGAATTGTATCCATAGCCGCCGATCAGCGCCACGCCGAGCGGCACGCGTTTCGCCAGTCTTTTCAACTGATGCGGCATGAATGGCGCATCGGTGGCGACGATCGCGATGATCGAGCTCTTTTCCGCTCGCGGCGTGTTGTCCCGGATCGCCGGTTCGGCGAGTTCCGCTCCGGCTCTGATGCCACGGATCACGAGGTTTCGCCGTGCACCGAAATTCGACTGAACGAAGCAGCCGATCGTGAAACGCTCTCCATTCCAGTCGACGCTGCGCGAGGATGTGCCGGACCCTGCCTTGAAGCCGAAGGTGATCATGCCTGTGCCGCCGCCGACGCTGCCCTCTTCGATCGGCCCGCTTTCAGCCGTTTCGAGCGCGGAAAACACGTGCTCGAAGCTCACATGGTGGCCGTTGATATCGTTCAGGAAGCCGTCGTAAGTCTCGCCCGCCACCGGCAGCGCCCAGGCGCTGTCGAGCGATTGCGGCAGCACCGTCTGCATCCAGCGCAACGTTGCGTCGCGGCTGACGCCGCAGGAATGCGTGTTGGTGATGGTGATGGGAAGATTGAACGCTCCGAGCTCCTCTATCAGATGTGAGCCGGTCAGTTCGCCATTGCCATTGGCGCTGAACACGCCGGCAAACGCAGGGACGGCCAACTCGTCTCTGGGCCATGGCAGGATCGCGGTCACGCCGGTGCGTACCGGACCCTTGCCGACGACGAGCGGCCCGTCCCCTGAGATCAGCGTGGTATAGCCGACCGTCACGCCGGGCACATCGGTGATGGCATTGAAGCGGCCTGGCGTGCCATCGAATGGGATCGCGAAGGCGCGGGCGCGCAGTTTGCCCGAGGGCGTCGCGAGATGCGGGTCGGTCATTTTTTCCTCAGAAAAGCGAACCTTGGCCGCCCGGCGCCTTGAGCTTGGCCGCGGGCTTGGCAACCGTCTTCGGCCGCGCCGTGCCACTGATGGCGACTGCATCGGCGGTGCCGTCGGCGAACTCCAGCGAAAGCGCCATTCCCGACGCCACTTCCGCCGCATGCTTGACCACCGCGCCGTCCGCATCCTTGACCAGCGCGAAGCCTCGCGCCAGCACGGCCTTGTGCGAGAGCGTCGCCAGCAGCCGGTCTGCCTGCGTCAGTTTTCCACGCAGACGGTCCAGCCGCCGCGAAATTGCCTGGTCCTGCCGCCGCGTCAGTGCCAGCAGTGCATCGCCTTGCAGTTTCTGCCGTCTTGCGATCGGCGCCGGTGACAGTCTGGTCGCCGTGCGTGAAAACCGCGCTCGACGCTCGCGCACGATGGCGAAGAACGCCGCTTGCGCACGGGCGAGGTCGCGACGGGTCAGCGTGCGGGCTTCGTTCATGCGCCGCGACAAAGTCGCCGGCGTCAGCCGCTGCCCCAGAAGCCTGGCTCGCTTGCGCTCGACGCTGACCGACAGCGCCCGGCCGAGCCGGCTCGTCGCCTCGTCGAAGCGCCGCCGCGGCAGCGCCAGCAACTGGTCGGGCGAGGGCAGCGCCCGGGCGGCCGCGCGTGCCGCCTGCCGCTTGCGTTCGAAATTGCGGGACAGTGCGGTCTTCAACCGCGCGCCAAGGCCGGCAAGCGTCGCTTCGAGGTCGACCTTGACCGGCACGGCGATCTCGGCGGCGCCTGTCGGCGTCGGCGCCCGCACATCCGCCGCCAGATCGATCAATGTCCAGTCGGTCTCGTGGCCGACCGCAGAAATCACCGGAATGCCCGAAGCGGCGACGGCCCGGGCAAGCGCTTCGTCGTTGAACCCCCACAGGTCCTCCAGGCTGCCGCCGCCGCGCGCCACGATCAACAGATCGGGCCGCGCGATGGCGCCGTCCCATGGCAGTGCGTTGAAGCCGTTGACGGCAGCCGTCACTTCCGCACCCGCCGTCTCGCCCTGCACCCGCACCGGCCAGACGAGCACGTGCAGTGGAAACCGATCCTTGATGCGGTGGATGATGTCGCGGATGACGGCGCCTGTCGGCGAGGTGACGACGCCGATGACGCAGGGCATGAACGGCAGACGCCGCTTGCGCGACGCGTCGAACAGGCCTTCGGCCTGCAGCCGGCGCTTGCGCTCGTCCAGCAGCGCCATCAGCGCACCGGCACCGGCCGGCTCGAGATTGTCGATAACGATCTGGTAGTTCGACTTTCCGGGATAGGTGGTGAGCCGGCCGGTGGCGATCACCTCCATGCCTTCCTCTGGACGGAATTTCAGCCGGCTCATCGTGGTCTTCCACACCACGGCGTCGAGCCGCGCGCGATCGTCCTTCAGGCAGAAATAGGCATGGCCGGAGGAATGCGGTCCGCGATAGCCGGAAATCTCGCCGCGCACCCGTACATTGCCGAAGACGTCCTCGACCGTACGCTTCAGCGCGCCGGAAATTTCGCTCACCGTATATTCGGTGGCGTTGGTGCGTGATTCGGATGCTGCGTCGCTCATCGGCCGATTGGGGGACGATTGCTGGCCGGCGTCAAGGCGGCCGTGTTCGATGTCCGCCCCAATCGCGCGATCACCAGCCCGGCAGAATCTGGTTCGGCTTGGTCCGCTTCATCTTGGCGAAGGCGAGGGCGGCGAAATCGAACGTGCCGGTCTCCTCGCCGAGTGGCACGGAAATATTGTCGAGGCTCTCCGAAATGTGGCGCGCAAGCGCGTCGACGATCTCCGGCCGCGAGGTCTGACCGCGCATGATGCCGATGCGGCAATCGGGCAGGGCGCCGAAACCGTCGGCCTCGCCCAGCACCCGCATGCCGGGCCGCAGGGCGCATTCCGGCAGCACCGAGATCGCCAGACCGGAAAGCACCGCGGCTGCGATGACGGTGGCAGAGAAGCTGGTGAACAGGATGCGATAGTCGCGGCTCTGCTGATCGAGCACGTCGGCGGCGGCCCGCCGCCAGATGCAGTTCGGCCGGCCGAAGGCCATCGGCAGGATCGGCTGCTCATGCGTCGCATGGTTGGCCGAGGTAACCCACAGCAGCGGTTCGCGCCGCACCACTTCCGACTGGCCACGCGCGTCGTTGTGCGTCACCAGCGCCAGGTCGAGATTGCCGCGCTTGATGTGTTCGACCAGTCCCGGCGTCGGTTCGCAGATAACGGTCAGTTCGACATGCGGGTTGGAACGGGCAAACCGCGCCATGATCTCTGGCAGGAAGCGATCGGCATAATCGTCCGGCGTGCCGATGCGGATGGTGCCTTCGAGCCGGCGGTCGTCGAAGGCGGCCAGTGTTTCCTTGTTGAGATAGAGCAGCCGCCTTGCGTAGGAGAGCAGTCTGTCGCCTTCCTCGGTCAGCCTGTTGGTGCGGCCGTCTTTTTCGAACAGCGGCTTGCCGATCCGTTCCTCCAGCCGCCGCATCTGCATCGACACCGCAGACTGGGTCCGATGCACCGCTTCCGCCGCGCGGGTAAAGCTGCCGGTGTCGACAATCGAGATGAAGGTCTGCAACTGATCGAGATCGAGCGGCGCTTTCATTGGCCTAATCCATCATTGATGCTGATGCTAAAGATTAGAAACATTCGTTGGATTAATCAATCGGGCCATGGCAAATTCCGATTGTCCACATGAAGGCATGTGAATCGAAGCCGGAACGGCCGCTGTCGCCAGCGCCCGATCGACCGGTTTCGCCCGTTCGAATGTGAAGGAGACCGACATGGCTACGTTTGATTTCGCTACCGAGACCTCGCGCATCACCTCGCGTCCGGCCGTTGCGACGCGCGTGGCCAATGCCGCTGCCAATGTTTACCGCGCCTGGAGAAACCGCCGCGCCTTTTATCGCCTCGGCGAGATGTCGGATGCCGAACTCGCCGACATCGGCCTGACCCGCGCCGACCTGCACGTCGCTGTCGGTGTACCCTTTGGCCGCGATCCGACAGAAAGGCTTCGCGTCATCGCGGTCGAGCGCGCCGAAACGATCGAGGATATTGCCTGCAAGGTCGTGTGATCGCGTGGTTTCGCCGTTCGGGCGCGTTGAACCTTTTTGAGGCACGACGCCACTAAGTTACGCAGGCTCCCCACTCCCTGCCGGATCCCCCCGGCCAGCCTGCGCGCTGCCCGGTCCTCCCAGGACCGGGCTTTCTTTTTTGGGCGGCACTGATGATTGGTTGCCGGTGTCTGGTCTAGCGCCGGCCCATGCCCTGCTTGAACTGGTCGAAGATCGACTCCATGCCTTTCTGGTAGTCGTCGCGCTGCTGGGCGCCTGTCTCGAACATCTTGCCGAACAGGTCGTCAAACGGATTTCTCGGCCTGCCGCTCGGATTGGCCTGCGGCTGCGGCGCCTGGGGTTGCTGCGGCGCCTGACGCGGCTGAGACTGCGGTGCGCCACCGCCGAACATGTCCTGCAGTACTTTGCCGAGCGGATTGTCACCATAAGGGTTCTGTGTTTGCTGGGGTTGGTTCTGCGGCTGCTGCGGCTGTGGTGCACCGCCGCCGAACATATCCTGCAGCACCTTGCCCAGCGGGTTGTCGCCGTAAGGGCTCTGCGTCTGTTGCGGCTGCTGCCCGCCGAACATATCCTGCAGCACCTTGCCGAGCGGGTTATCCGTGGGGCCTGCAGGCTGAGGGGCCGGCGCCTGGCCGCCGCCGCCCGCCTGCCGCATCATCTGCTCGATGAGCTCGCCAAGCGGATTGCCGCCACCGCCTGCCGCATGTATCTGCCCGCCTAACTGGTTGGTGGTCTGCTTGAACAGCCCGCCCATCATCATCGAGGCGATTGCCGGCAGCATCTGCTGCAACACCTGCTGGCTGACGCCGCTCGCCTGCGCGGCCTGGTTGGCGACGGCCCGCGACAGGTCCTTCGAGCCGAACAAATGGCCGAGAATGCCGTTGCCTTCATCGAGGCCCTGCGGCGAGAAGGCCCGGCTTGCATCCTCAAAATATTTGGCGTGCTGGCCGCTTGCCATCGCCGTCATGAAGGAGCCGAGCCCATAAGGGTCCGCCGTGTTGCGCTTCAGCCCCTGCGAAAAGGCCGGCAGCAGCGCCGCGACCGCCGCCTGCGTCTGCTGCTGCGAAAGCCCGAACTGCTGGGCCAGCGCCTGCATGCCGTTGCCGTTCTGGGCCTGTGCCAGAATATCGAACAATGAAGGCATTGTTTTCTCCTCCGGGAAAATCCTCGTTGGAGAAGCCTAGTTCGTTTCCATCACTGATTGAAGCGAATTTGCCGGACCATCGGCCAAGCGGATAGCGAAGCGTTAATACGCGTATTCCATGAACACCGGCTCGATCGAGCCGCCCCAGCGTGTGTGGTAGGCCGAGAGCATCTCTTCGGCGCTGGTGGTGCCACGCGCGACGACCTCGTCCAGCGTGTTGAGGAACGACGTCTCGTCGTAGCCGTCGCGGTTCTTGCGGTCGCGGTTCTTCAGTCCCATGCGCGAGATGACGAGCACGTCGCGGGCGATCTCGCGCAATGTCGTGTTGCGGAAGGGCGCCGAAATGCCCTGTTCCGGCACTGCGTTGCGCATTGCCAGCACTTCGTCGTAGCTCCAGCTCGAGGTCAGCGCCTCGGCCGCGTCGAGCGCAGCCGCATCATAGAGCAGCCCGACCCAGAAGGCCGGCAGCGCGCAGATGCGCCGCCACGGCCCGCCATCGGCGCCGCGCATTTCGAGAAAGCGCTTCAGCCGCACGTCCGGGAACAGCGTCGACAGATGGTTCGCCCAGTCGCCCATCGTCGGCAGCCCGTCCGGCAGTTCGTTGCGGGCAGCACCCGCCATGAACTGGCGGAAGGTGATGTGCGTCATGTCATGGTACTGGCCGTCGCGGATGACGAAATACATCGGCACGTCGAGCGCCCATTCGACATAATCGGCAAAGCCGAAATCGGGCGAGAAGCAGAATTCGAGCAGGCCGGAGCGCTGATTGTCGGTGTCGCGCCAGATCTCGCCGCGCCAGCTCTGCAAGCCGTTCGGCCGGCTTTCGGTGAAGGGCGAGTTGGCAAACAGCGCCGTCGACAGCGGCTGCAGCTTCAGCGACACCTGCATTTTGCGGCGCATGTCGGCTTCGCTCTCGAAGTCGAGGTTCACCTGGATCGTGCAGGTCCGGTACATCATGTCGAGGCCCTTGGTGCCGACTTTGGGCATGTAGCGGGTCATGATCTCGTAGCGCGATTTCGGCATTTTCGGCGTCTCGGCCAGCGACCATTTCGGGCTGCCGCCAAGGCCGAGAAAACGAATGCCCATCGGTTCGGCGATCTCGCGCACCTGCGCCAGATGCGCATTGCCTTCGCGGCAGGTCTGGTGGATCGTCTCCAGCGGCGCGCCGGACAGCTCGAACTGGCCGCCGGGCTCCAGCGAGATCGCGCCCTGGCCGGTCGGCTCGACCAGGCCGATGATGCGGCCGGCATCCATGATCGGGTCCCAGCCGAGTTTGTCCTGCATGCCTTCGAGGATGGCGCGGATGCCGCGCTCGCCGCCATAGGGCACCGGCGCATTGCCGTCGACATAGAACGGGAATTTCTCGTGCTCCGTGCCGATGCGCCATTTGTCGCGCGGCTTGTTGCCTTCGGCCAGGTGCTCGACGAGTTCGTCGACGCCTTCGATCGGCCGGAAATCGGTAGTATCGCGCGCCATAATAGCCCTCCGCACATGGCCCCGAAAACCGGCTTCGATTTTCGGAAAGGATCATGTGCCCAATCAATATGCTACAGCGTCCTTTGCGCGCCCGAAAGGACGCGCGGCCACTGCCGGCGCTAGATGGACGAAATGTCAGTAGCCGATCAAGCGAAAAATCCTGAGCCAGCGGGTGACTGGAATTGATCACCAATCCCCGATTGTCGCCTGGATCAGCGCCAGTGCTGCTACGGCCGCCGTGTCCGCCCGCAGGATGCGGGGCCCAAGCGGAATGGCGGTAACGAAAGGCAGCGCTCTCAGCATCCTGCGCTCCTCGTCGGAAAAGCCGCCCTCCGGCCCGACAAGCAGCCCGAGCTTGTTCTCCCGCACCGCCTGCAATGCCGGCAGGGGACTGTTGGTCGATGCATCCTCGTCGCAGAAGATCAGCCGCCGCTCACGGTCCCAGCCCGCCAGCAGGCGCTCGAATTTTTCCGCTTCGCGCAGCTCCGGCACCGCCAATATGCCGCATTGTTCGGCCGCCTCGACGACATTGGCGCGCAGGCGCTCGATGCCGGGTTTTGTCACTTGCGTATGCTGGGTGATGACCGGCTGCAGGATGCCGGCGCCCATCTCCACCGCCTTTTGCACGAGGTAGTCGAGCCGCCCCTGCTTCAGCGGCGCGAAGCAATAGACGAGATCGGGCAGCGGCGGCTGCGGCCGCTGCAATGCCAGCAACTTCAGCCGCAACGCCTTCTTCGACTTCGCCGCGATCGCCGCCGACCATTCGCCGTCGCGGCCGTTGAAGACCAGAATTTCGGCGCCTTCGCCGAGCCGCAGCACGTGCGAGAGATAATGGCTCTGCTGCGGGCCGACGTCGAACTCGATGTCCGGTCCAAGCCCGTCCGGCACGAACAGCCGCTGCATCTTGTAATTGGCGCGCATCGCCGAGGAATGCGGCAACGTCACCCTCGGCGTCAAGCCTCGGCGGAAGGATGCCAGACAGGCTCGTAGCCTTTCCGCAGCACCGAAACAGTTGTCGCTGGCGTGAGCAGGCGGATTGGACTGGCGGTAAAACCGCCGAACCCCACCGGTTCGCCATAACCGCCGAAACTCCAGGGCAGCGCGGCGCCATCAAACAGGGCGTACGCCCTGTTTCCTGACGAGATCATCGTGCCGTCCGGCAAGTCCGCAAGCGCTTCCGGTTTCAGTCTCGTCGCTCGTCCGCCCGAGGCCAGGCGCTCCTTGTGCAGGCGCTTGTCGAGTTGCGGCGCGCGTGGCTCGGCAATGCCGAAGGCGTCGCCGAAACGCCGGACAAAATCCTTGGCCCGCTCGCGCCGGCAGAAGAAGCAGGGACGGTGGCCGGCGGCAAGTGCCGTCACCTCGTCGAGGAAAAACAGCTCGGTCCAGCCGGCCTTGCCGCCAGCCCGGTTGCGCCCCATCGGCTCGCGCCGCACGTTGCCGAATTCGCAGACGCAGATGATCCAGGCTTGCAGCGCCCAGCGCTTCTTCAACAGCGTTCTCGTCTCGGGGTCGTGAATGATGCCGCGATTGCCCATGAACAGGCCGCGCTCCGGCACGGCATGGATGGCGCCGAACGGGTCGACCCGGTTTTGCAGTGGCATAGGCGTTCCCTGTTGGCGGCAATGCTGGTGCCATGATATCGCTCGTTGCATCAATTTCATGTCAGCAGGTTTCGATGCGGGTCTTGGTTGTCCAGAACTTCGACAATGAGGGCCTTGGCCAGATCGGCGCGGCCCTTGTCGAGGCGGGCGCCGATATCGACCTGCGCCGTCCCTACCGCGGCGACGCGCTGCCGCAAGATAGCGGCGGGCATGACGCCATGGTGGTGCTCGGCGGCGCCCAGAATGCGCTGGAGGACGAGCTCTGTCCTTATTTTCCGGGTCTGCTCGATCTGACACGCGACTTTGCCGAGAGGGATCGCGCGGTGCTTGGTATCTGCCTCGGCAGCCAGTTGGTCGCGCGCGCCTTTGGCGGCGAGAACCAGATCGGCGGCGCGTCGGAGTTCGGCTGGCACGAGGTCGCGCTCACCGCGGCGGCGCAGGCCGATCCGGTGCTCGCCGCTTTGCCCGCAAAATTCCCGATCTTCGAATGGCACGACGACACCTTTGTCTTGCCTAAGACTGCCGTGCGGCTGGCCGGCAATGCCGTCGCCGAGAACCAGGCGTTCCGCATCGGCCGCGCCGTCTACGGCTTCCAGTTCCATTTCGAGGCCGACAGTCCGATGGTGCGCGACTGGAGCACCTCCTTCGCACCGCTGATCGCCGAACGCCATCCTGATTGGGCCGTCCGGCTCGACGATGAAATGGCCCGCAACGGACCGCAAGCCGATGCCGCCGGCCTGGCCATCGCCCGCGCCTGGGTGGCGACGATCTGACGGCTCATACAGCCAACGTTGCCTATTTGGCGACGTTGCATATTTGGCACGCGGCGGCAAATCCGCCGGGGAAAACGCGTTTCATCCTTGGCCTGTGTCTGTCCGCCAGCCTAAAAGGCGCCCGCTCTGCATCTTGCGTGCAACCGCGATGAACCTTTCCTGTGACCCGCGCGACACACCGCCGATACAGAACATGCCTAGAAGCGCGAAACCGTCAGACATTTGCGACGTATTTCGCGTTTCAACGCATTGGTAACCCGCTCGTGCATAGATGCAGAAAGCTCAACAAGAGATGACGTCCGTGAAAGCAGCCTTTTTGTCCTTTGCCATGTTGTCGGCTATCGTCTTGTGCGGCCTCGGCATTTATTCCGCCGACGCAGCCAACAACCACAATGCCGTCGACGGCTACGGCGTCACCGCCGCGCTTCGCTAGACCCTCTGCACATAACTCCACGCCTTACCTACGCCCGCTCACCCGTGACTGTCAGGATATGCTTGTCAGCGCCGTCTACCACGAGCGCGGTGAGGTTTCCCGACTGCCAGGCGAGGGTGTCGACATTGACGCGGTTGCCGGTGATCTCGGGCTTGGGCACCGGCGTATGGCCGTGCACCACGATCTTCGGATGAAGACCGGTGTGATCGTGGAAGACCTCGCGGATCCAGATCAGGTCCTGCCGGGTCTGGCTTTCCAGCGCAACGCCGGGCCGGATGCCGGCATGGCAGAAGAAGAAGTCGCCGAACGTCACTGAGAAGGGCAGCGAGCGCAGGAACTCGACATGGTTCTGCGGCACCGCCTCGACCAGTGCGGCGTGCCCTTGCCGCAATGCCGCATCGGCGCGGCCAAACCAGGCGCTGCTCCCACCGAGTGAGACACCATACGATAGCGCCGTCTGGATGCCGCCATAGCGCATGAACAGCCCGTCCGGATCGGGGACATCGAGAAAATCGAGAAAGCCGAGATCATGATTTCCGGCGAGCATCAGGTGACGCGGATCGCGTTTCTGCGCGTCGATCAGGAAATCGATGACGCCCCTGGAGTCCGGGCCCCGGTCGACATAGTCGCCGAGATGGATCACGCGCCAATCGGCCGACGGCCTTTGACCGAGCTCCGCCTCGATCCGCCGGTGCATGGCGGTCAGCAGGTCGAGCCGGCCGTGCACATCGCCGATCGCGTAGAGACGCATGCCTTGCGGTCCGCGCGCCTCGTAGAAACTGATGCCGGGCTCCGTCAATGCCTGCGTCGCCTCCGTGATCATGCCGTCACGTGACTTTAGCGCCGAAGCTGATCCTTGCCCATGTCGGTGACCAGACGCTTTCCGCACAGAGCCAGCGTTATGTCCATCTCCTTGCGGATGATTTCCAGCGCCTTGGTAACCCCTTCCTTGCCGAGTGCGCCGAGGCCGTACAGGAAAGGCCGGCCGATATAGGTGCCCTTGGCGCCGAGGCACAGCGCCTTGAGCACGTCCTGGCCGGAGCGGATGCCGCCGTCCATATGCACCTCGATCGCGTCGCCGACGGCGTCGGCGATCTCTTCGAGCGCCATGATCGACGACGAGGCGCCGTCGAGCTGGCGGCCGCCATGGTTGGATACGATGATCGCGTCGGCGCCTGTCCTGGCCGCCATCAGCGCATCTTCCCTGTCGAGTATGCCTTTCAGGATCAGCTTGCCGCCCCAGCGCTCCTTGATCCAGGCGACGTCCTTCCACGACAGATGCGGATCGAACTGCTCCTTCGTCCACGACGATAGCGAGGCGAGGTCGCCGACGCCCTTGGCATGGCCGACGATGTTGCGGAAGCTCCGGCGCTTGGTGCCGGCCATGCCGGCGCACCAGCGCGGCCTTGTCGCCATCTGCCAGAGGTGCTTCGGCGTCATTCGCGGCGGCGCCGAAAGCCCGTTGCGGATATCCTTGTGGCGCTGACCGAGGATCTGCAGGTCGAGCGTCAGCACCAGCGCCGAACATTTCGCCGCTTTTGCGCGGTCGATCAAATCGAAGACGAAGTCCTTGTCGCGCAGCACATAGAGCTGGAACCAGAACGGCTTCCTGGTCACCGACGCGACATCCTCGATCGAGCAGATGCTCATTGTCGACAGCGTGAACGGCACACCGAATTCTTCCGCCGCCTGGGCCGCCAGCATCTCGCCGTCCGGATGCTGCATGCCGGTCATGCCGGTCGGCGCCAGCGCCACCGGCATCGTCACCTTCTCGCCGATCATGGTCGATTCCAGCGAGCGGTTGTCCATGTCGACCAGCACGCGCTGGCGGAACTTGATCTTCTGGAAATCTTCCTCGTTGGCCCGGTAGGTGCTTTCGGTCCAGGCGCCGGAATCGGCATAGTCGAAGAACATCTTCGGCACGCGGCGGCGCGCCAGGTCCTTGAGGTCGGCGATGGTGAGAATGCTGCTCATGGATCTTTTTCCGCTGGTTCTTCGCTGGTTCGTCGTTGAATTTTCTGGGCGGTGCCTACGGCTGTTTTCTTGCCGGCTCACCGCCACCGGGCTCGGAGCGTTGCCTGAGCCTCAGCCGCGACACGCGCTGCCAGTCGCCGCTGCGCTCGGCCTCGGCCATCGATCGTTCGACGTAGGAGATGTGGTCCATCGCCGCCTGCCGCGCCGCGGCTGCATCGCCGGCCTTGACCGCCGTGTAGATTGCCCGGTGCTGCGAAAGCAGCGCCTCGCGCGCGCCCGGCACGCTGAACACCAGCCGCCGGTTCTGGAACACGCCTTCCGACAGCAGCCGATAACAGGAGCGCAGCGTGTGCAGCAGGATGATGTTGTGCGCGCATTCGCAGATCGCGTGGTGGAACTCGACGTCGATTTCCGCCTCGTCGTCGAAATTGCCGGTCCGGTGCGCCTCGTCCATACGTGCCATGATGCGGTCGAGCAGCGCCAGATCGTCCGATGTGGCACGCCGCGCCGCATATTCCGCCGCCACCGCCTCGATCTCGCGGCGGTACTCCAGATAGTCGGTCACCGCCTTGCGATGCATCGAGATCAGGTCGGTCACCGGCTTGGTGAACAGCTGGCCGATGACATCGGCGACATGGGTGCCGCCGCCTGGCCGTGTCGTCAACAGCCCGCGCCCTTCCAAGGCTTTCAAGGCATCGCGCAGGATCGGCCGCGACACCTCGAACTGGCGCGCCAGTTCGCGCTCGCCCGGCAGCCGGTCGCCGGTGCGCAGGACGCCTTCGAGGATCAGGCTCTCGATCTGCTGCACCACCTCGTCGGCGGTGCGCGAATGCTCGATCCGGGAGAAAATGTCGCTCAAACGGAATGCCTGGGGTTGAACCGATGTCGCGCACGATAAAGCCAGCGTCGCCAACTGGTCAAATTATTTATCCAATTCGCCCCGGGCGCCGGGTCGGTTTCACAGCCGCGGCTTCATATCACCTTCAGCTAAACTGGCTGTTTGCGTCCTCTGGAGATTGTCTCTAGAGCAATTCCAGGAAAAGTGTGAAAGGGTTTTCCGTCCGGAATTGCGCAGAATAAAAGAGATAGAGCGGTTCGGCGTTTCCATGAAACAATGAACCGCTCTAGAGGGACATCATTGCCAAAGGGCTCAGAGAAGCCTGGGGGACCAGCCGTGCCAGACGCCGACCCGTCCAGCCTCGAATTCCAGCTGCGCGCCAAAGCCGTGGGCGGCACCGTCATGGGCTTTCCGGCGCATGAAGGTCGGCCGGGCGCGCTCGGCGAGGTCCACGCCCGGCCGCAGCCGCTGGTCGAAAAGCCGCGCGTGCTGGTGCAGCTTTCCTTCATGACCGAAGCTGGATCCGGGATCGATCAGGCCGTGCTTTCCGAATTGTCGCGACGCCTCGGCATTGCCGCGCCCGACCCTCACGCCCGCCACCACGCGATGAAATGGGGCAAGGGCTCGCTGCGCTGGGAACGCCACACGGAATTCTCGACCTATCTCTGGGAAGGGCCGCTCGCCGAAAACGGCAGGGGGCAAGAAGACACACCCTTCGGCAACGGGTTTTCGCCGCCGGGCACGGTGATTTCCGGCATCAGGCTGGAGATCCGCAAATGGACGCCGGCGAACGAAAAACTGATCGCCGGCTTCGACCCGACCAGCCTGTGCTATTCGCTGGTCGAGCGCGGCAACGCGGCCATCGTCACCGATTTCCGTCAGGATGGCGACGGCTTGACCCGCATGCTGGTGCTCGACCGCGGCCTGACCCCGGCGCGCACCGGGGCACTGTCGCAGCGGCTGATCGACATCGAGACCTACCGCACGCTGGCCATGCTTGGGCTGCCGCTGGCCCTGACGCTGTCCGGTCGCGCCCGCCGCATCGAAGACAGGCTGGCCCAGACCACGTTGGAAATGAAGGTCGCCGAGACCCGCGACAGCCAGACGCTACTTGCCGACTTGACCGAACTGGCCGCCGAGCTGGAGGCCGATGCCGCCTCCAGCCTCTACCGCTTCGGCGCCAGCCGCGCCTATGACGGCATCGTGCGCGAACGGCTGGAGGCGCTCGACGAAGAGGCGGTGCCCGGCTACGACACCTGGGGCGGTTTTCTGCAGCGCCGCGTGGCGCCGGCGATGCGTACCTGCCGTTCGGTCGAGGAGCGTCAGGCCAACCTGTCGACGAAGCTCACCCGTGCCACCACACTGCTGCGCACCTGGGTCGACGTCGAGGTCGAGAAGCAGAACCGCGATCTTTTGGCATCGATGAACAATCGCGCCCGCCTGCAATTGCGGCTGCAGCAGACGGTGGAGGGGCTCTCGGTCGCCGCGGTTTCCTACTATGTCGTCGGCCTCATCGGCTACGTCGCCAAGGGCGCCTCGATCTTCGGCCATGCCTTCGCGCCGGAAATGGTCACCGCCGCCTCGGTGCCGCTCGCCGTCGTGCTCGTCTGGTGGGGCGTGCGCCGCGTCCGCCGCATGCACTCCGAACCAGGCAAGCAGCCGGGCGAGTAGTGTGGGGCGCAGCGGCAGATTGCCGCTGCGGAAGGCTGTCTCGGCCATAGGCCTCTCATCCCGGCCAAAGCGGCATTTGCAACCGACCGCGGTCGCTGGTAAAAGATTTTTACCAGTCGATCGAAGGAGGCTGTCGATGTCCGGCCTTGCCATGCCGAAACCAGACGACGCCACGATGCGCCGGCGCGACGAGATCGTCGCCGATATGCGCATCATGGTGCCGGGCGAGGGCGTCGTCGACGCCGCCAATGCCATGCGCGCCTTCGAGAGCGACGGGCTCACCGCCTACCGGCAATTGCCGCTGGTCGTGGTGCTGCCGCAAACCGTGGCGCAGGTGTCGCGCGTGCTGAAATATTGCAGCGACCGCAACATCCGCGTCGTGCCGCGCGGCTCCGGCACCTCGCTCTCCGGCGGTGCGCTGCCGCTGGAAGACGCGGTGCTGCTGGTGATGAGCCGCTTCAACCGCATCCTCGAGATCGATTTTCAGAACCGCGTCGTCGTCGCCCAGCCCGGCGTCACCAATCTCGGCATCACCACCGCCGTCGAGCAGGAGGGCTTCTATTACGCCCCCGATCCATCCTCCCAGATCGCCTGCTCGATCGGCGGCAATGTCGCTGAAAATTCCGGCGGCGTGCACTGCCTGAAATACGGTCTCACCGCCAACAATGTGCTCGGCATCGAGATGGTGCTGATGAATGGCGAGGTGGTGCGCCTCGGCGGCAGCCATCTCGACGCGGAAGGCTACGACCTGCTCGGCGTCATGACCGGCTCCGAAGGACTGCTCGGCGTCGTAACCGAGGTCACCGTACGCATCCTGAAGAAGCCGGAGACGGCGCGTGCCCTGCTGATCGGTTTCCCGACCAGCGAGAAGGCCGGCCAATGCGTTGCCGACATCATCGGCGCCGGCATCATTCCGGGCGGCATGGAGATGATGGACCGTCCGGCCATCCACGCCGCCGAGGATTTCGTCCAGGCCGGCTATCCCTTGGATGTCGAGGCGCTGCTGATCGTCGAGCTGGACGGGCCGGGTGTCGAGGTCGATCACCTGATCGGCCTGGTCGAAGCCATCGCCTATAGGAACGGCTCGACCATATGCCGCATTTCGCAATCGGAGCAGGAGCGGCTGAGCTTCTGGGCCGGCCGCAAGGCGGCTTTCCCGGCGGTCGGCCGCATCTCGCCCGACTACTACTGCATGGACGGCACCATCCCGCGCAAGGAACTGCCGCGCGTGCTCGCCGGCATGCGCGAGCTGTCGGAGAAATACGGGCTCGGCGTCGCCAATGTCTTCCACGCCGGCGACGGCAATCTGCACCCGCTCATCCTCTATGACGCCAACGTGCCGGGCGAACTCGACAAGGCGGAGAGTTTCGGCGCCGACATATTGCGGCTCTGCGTCAAGGTCGGTGGCGTGCTGACCGGCGAGCACGGGGTCGGCGTCGAGAAGCGCGACCTGATGCCGGAAATGTTCAACCAGATCGACCTCGACCAGCAGATGCGCGTCAAATGCGCCTTCGACCCCAACCATCTTTTGAATCCCGGCAAGGTCTTCCCGCAATTGAGGCGATGCGCCGAGCTCGGGCGGATGCACGTGCATCGCGGGCAAGTGGCGTTTCCGGACATTCCGAGGTTTTGAGTGGGTATGTTGGCGCTTGAACACCCCCCTCTGTCCTGCCGGACATCTCCCCCTCAAGGGGGGAGATTGGCAGCTTGCACGCCTCAGCCTTCTTTCAATATTGACGATTGGCGAAGCCAGACGCGACGTCCGATCTCCCCCCTTGAGGGGGAGATGTCCGGCAGGACAGAGGGGGGCGCGAAGGAACGCGACGTCTTTGCATTTGCCATTGGCGCATCCGCCTCATGACCACCTTCGTCCCCACCACCGCAGCCGAAGTCCTCTCCACCGTCGCCTGGGCCGCGGCGGAAGACGCACCGCTGGAAATCCTCGGCCACGGCTCCAAGCGCGGTATCGGCCGGCCGCAGCAGGGCGAGCATACGTTCGACCTTTCCAAACTCTCCGGCGTCATGCTTTACGAGCCGGCCGAACTGGTGCTGTCGGCAAAAGCCGGCACGCCGCTGGCCGAAATCGAAAGCCTGCTTGCCGAAAACGGCCAGCAACTTGCCTTCGAACCGATGGATTACGGCCCGCTGCTCGGCGGTGAGCCAGCGCGAGGCACGATCGGCGGCGCACTCGCCGCGAACCTTTCCGGCCCGCGCCGGCTGAAGGTGGGTGCTGCGCGCGACCATATCCTCGGCATAGCGGCCGTTTCCGGGCGCGGCGAGGCCTTCAAGTCCGGCGGCCGCGTCGTCAAGAACGTCACCGGCTACGATCTGTCCAAGCTGATGGCCAACAGCTGGGGCACGCTGGCGGTGCTCACCGACGTCACCTTCAAGGTGCTGCCTGCTGCCGAGACCGAAGTCACGCTTGCCATCCGCGGCCTGCTCGACGATCACGCCGCCGCCGCCATGGCGCTGGCGCTGGGTTCCAGCGCCGAAGTGTCGAGTGCTGCCCATCTTCCCGAACGGGTCGCAGCTAGGGTCGCTGGCGGCAGTCTCGGCAGCGATGCCGCGACGCTGCTGCGCATCGAGGGCTTCGGCCCGTCGGTCGCTTACCGCATTGCCGCGCTGAAAGACCTGCTGAAAAACGCTGGGCCGCTGCAGGAGATTTCCGGTTCGGTCTCGTACTCGGTCTGGCGCGATGTCCGCGACTGCGCGCCGTTCGCCGATGGCAGCGAAAGGCCGGTGTGGCGCGTCTCGATGGCGCCGTCGCGGGGCCACCAGATGGTGCTGGCGCTGCGCATGCAGGCCCCGGTCGATGCCTTCTACGATTGGCAGGGCGGGCTGATCTGGCTGCGCATGCAGCAGGACGATCCCGAGGCTGGCCTGTTGCGCGGCCTGATCAGAAGACATGGCGGCGGCCATGCGACGCTGGTGCGCGCAATCCCTGCACATCGCGCCGCCGTGCCGGTGTTCGAGCCGCAGGCGCCACCGCTGGCAGCACTGTCGGCGCGGCTGAAGGCCGAATTCGACCCGAAGAATATCCTCAATCCCGGCCGTATGGCGCCGGGCGCAAGCTCTGCTACTCTCGCGCCGGCAACCGAGGGAGGAGCACAATGAGCGATCCAGGCCAAAACGGTACGTCACGCCAGACCGACCGCTGGCTGGAGCCCGGCCCGACCAACGCGCTGGTCATCTACATCCTCTATCTCGCCGGCCTGGCCATCGGCGTCAGCGGTATTGTCGGCGTCGTCCTGGCCTATATCAATCGCGGCAAGGCCGGCGGCTTCGTCGAGAGCCATTACACATTCCTGATCCGCACCTTCTGGATCGGCCTGCTCTATGCACTGATCTCGGCGCTGCTGATGATCGTGGTCATCGGTGTCGTGCTGATGGTTGCCGTCGCGGTCTGGTTCATCGCCCGCTGCATTCTCGGCCTGCAGGCGCTGCAGCGCGGCGAGCCGGTCAAGAACCCGGAAAGCTGGTTTCTGGGATTATGAGCATGATCCCCAAAAGTGGGTACCGGTTTTGGGAAAAGATCATGCTCAAACGGTAGGGATTCGTTTACGTGCAGACCAATTTCTCAGCTGCCCAGCTCGCCGATCCGCATGTCGCGGAATCGGAGAAGATCCTGCGCAAATGTGTGCATTGCGGCTTCTGCACCGCCACCTGCCCGACCTATGTGACGCTCGGCAACGAACTGGATTCGCCGCGCGGCCGGATTTATCTGATCAAGGACATGCTGGAAAACGGCCGGCCGGCCGACAAGCAGATCGTCACCCATATCGACCGCTGCCTGTCCTGCCTCGCCTGCATGACCACCTGCCCGTCGGGCGTCAACTACATGCATCTGGTCGACCACGCCCGCGTCCATATCGAGGAGACCTACAAGCGTCCGCTGGCCGATCGCCTGACACGCGCCATGCTGGCCTTCGTGCTGCCCTATCCCTCGCGTTTCCGCGCGGCGCTCAAGCTGGCGAAGCTCGGCCAGCCATTCGCCGGCCTGTTTGAGAAAATCCAGGCATTGAAGCCTTTGGGCGCGATGTTGAAGCTGGCCCCGGCGTCGGTCCCGGCAGTCTCGCCGATGGCCTCGCCGGGCGTCCATGCCGGGCAGGGCGCGAAGAAAAATGGCCGCGTCGCCATCCTCACCGGCTGCGCGCAATCCGTGCTCGATCCCGGCATCAACGACACGACGATTTCGCTGCTGACCCGGCTTGGCGTTGAGGTCGTGGTGCCCGAGGGCGAGGGCTGCTGCGGCGCGCTGGTGCATCATATGGGGCGCGAGGACGCTGCCTTGGCGTCGGCCCGACGGAACGTCGACGCCTGGACGCGCGCCGTCGAGCAGGGCGGACTCGACGCCATCGTCATCACCGCATCCGGGTGCGGCACCACCATCAAGGATTACGGCTTCATGCTGCGCCTCGATCCGGCCTATGCCGACAAGGCCGCGCGCGTCTCGGCGCTGGCCAGGGACATCACCGAATATCTGGCAAGCCTCGACCTGCCCGAGCCGGTCCGCAAGCCGGGCACCATCGTCGCCTATCACTCAGCCTGCTCGATGCAGCACGGCCAGAAGATCACCCGCCAGCCGAAGGAGCTTCTGGTCCGTGCCGGCTTCGTCGTGCGCGAGCCGCGCGAAGGGCATCTGTGCTGCGGTTCGGCCGGCACCTACAACATCCTGCAGCCCGGGATTTCGGCAACGCTGCGCGACCGCAAGGTCAGGAATATCGAGGCGACCGGTGCCGAAATCGTCGCCACCGGCAATATCGGCTGCATCACCCAGATCGCTTCTGCCGCCAAGCTGCCGGTGGTGCATACGATAAAGCTGCTCGCCTGGGCCTATGGCGGGCCGAAGCCGGAAGGCGTTCCGGAAGAAAAGCTGGTTGCGGCTGAGTAACAGGATGGTCGTGGGCGTCAGGCCCCTCATCCGGCCGCTTCGCGTCCACCTTCTCCCCGCTGGGGAGAAGAGGGTGGCACCAACGCTGGCGATCTCCTCTCCCCTCGGGGAGAGGTCAGCCGAGCGAAGCGGAGGCTGGGTGAGGGGGCTTGGCGCCTGCGGGTCTTTATTCCGCCGCGAGCCTGTCAACTACGCCATAAGTCGCCTGATAGCGGGCACGCTGCCGGCTGAGGGCCACCATCGTGTTGCGCAGCAGGATCGCCACAGTGATCGGGCCGACGCCGCCCGGCACCGGCGTGATCCAGGACGCGACATGCTTGACGCTCTCGGCATCGACGTCGCCGACGATGCGGCTCTCGCCGTCCGGCCCGATTTCCGAATTGATGCCGATATCGATGACCGCCGCACCAGGCTTGACCATGTCGGCCTTGATCAGCCGCGGCTTGCCGACGGCGACGAACAGGGCGTCGGCGCGGCGTGCGTGTGCCGCCACCGAACGCGTCATGTGGTGACAGACGGTCACCGTCGCGCCTTCGCTCATCAAAAGGAACGCGATCGGCTTGCCGACGATCTCGGAATGGCCGACGACCACCACCTCGAGCCCCTTGAGGTCGAGGCCGGTTTCCCTGAGCAGTTCGACCGAAGCGGCGGCGGTGCAGGGCGCCAGGTCGAGCTGGTTGTAGACGATGTTGCCGATCGAGGCCGGATGCATGCCCTCGACATCCTTGAGCGGATGCACCGCCGCCTGCAGCGTCTTGATCGGAATGTGCACCGGCACCGGCCGCTGGATGATGATGCCGGTGACGCGCGGGTCGGCGTTAAGCCCGTGGATTGCCGCTTCCAGTTCGCCGGCGGTGATGTCGGCGCGAAAGCGCCTTTCCTCGAAGCCGATGCCGGCCAACCCGGCCTTGGCGCGCTGGTTGCGGACATAGACGTCGACCGCGGCGGTATCGCCGACGGTGACCGACACCAGCTTGGGCGGAAAGCCTTCGACGGTGGCGATCGCCGCGTCCTCGCGCACGCCGGCGATGATGCGTTGGGCAACCGGGCCGCCTCTGAGATAGCGGCTGTCATCGGAAAGGGACATTGGGATGGGGCCTTTATCTGGATTTTAGCCGCCACATAGCAAAGCAACCGCGAAAAGGCAGCGCGAAAAGCGAACCGCCATGCCGGTCGCGCGACGTGCCGGCAAAATCTTCCCGTCAATTCCTGCTGGCGGAAACAAAAAGGGCAGCACGGCTTGCCGCGCTGCCCTTTCGTGACTGGCCGCATCCCCACACGGCCCGTCCCCCGTTATTCAATGCTCCCGAGGCTTCTGAGCAGAATCATCGGTGAGGTCAACCGCAGATTACATCACTACAACCGTCGTGCCAACATTGACCCGCTCGTAAAGGTCGACCACGTCCTCGTTGCGCATGCGGATGCAGCCCGACGACACCGCGCCGCCGATCGTCCAGGGCTGATTGGTGCCGTGGATACGGTACTCGGTCGAGCCGAGATAGAGCGCGCGTGCGCCGAGCGGGTTTTCCATGCCGCCGGCGAGATAGGTCGGCAGATAGCGGCCCTTGGCGGCTTCGCGGGCGATCATCACCGCCGGCGGCCGCCAATCCGGCCAGACGCGCTTGTTGGTGACCTTGTGGGTGCCGGACCATTCGAAGCCCGGCTTGCCGGTGCCGACGCCATAACGCCGCGCCTTACCGTTTTTCCCGACCAGATAGAGGAAATTCTCTCGCGTATCGATGACGATCGTGCCCGGCTTCTGCGGGCCGTCATAGGCGACTTCCTGCGGCAGATAGATCGGGTCGATCTGCGGCCGCATCACCATGCGCTTGGCCGGCGCCTGCACCGCTGCGGTGCGCAGCTGATCGGGTTCGGCCAGCCGCCGGTAGCGCCGTTGCGGCTGCGCCTCTTGCCGGCTCTGCCGCACGATGCCCGGCGCATGGCCGAGCTGCAGCACCCAGGGCGCCGAAAGATCTGGGCTGACCACCACCGGCGGCCTCTCGGCATAGCGGTCGTTGGCATTGGCGGCGCCGGCCGCAAGCACGGCCGCGGCGCCGAACAGGGGGAACAAGAATGTCTTCATCGCAACGCACCTTGATCGTCGAACATGCCGGGGTGCAAAGCCTCCCCGATTTCGCCGACATTGGGCGCGAAGCGGCAACCGAAACATGAATCGGAATGCGTAAAATGCCGATCTGTCAGTAAAGCTTTTGGTGTGGTTACCGCCCGGTTCAGGAATCTGGTAAAGCCGCGGTAAAGGCCGCGTCAAAACGCGTTAACGCCAAGACACGAACGGAATTCCGCCATGGATGAAAAGACAGGTCTGCTTGCTGGTCCCGACGGCATCGCCCGCTGCTTCTGGCACGGCAACCTGCCGGATTATCTGCACTACCACGACCACGAATGGGGCCGGCCGGTCGCCGACGACCGCCGCCTGTTCGAGAAGATCTGCCTCGAAGGTTTTCAGTCGGGCCTGTCCTGGCTGACCATATTGCGCAAGCGCGACAATTTCCGCGAGGCGTTTGCCGGCTTCGATGTCGGCAAGATCGCCGCCCTCACCGACGCCGATGTCGAGCGCCTGCTCGGCAATGCCGGCATCATCCGCCATCGCGGCAAGATCGTTTCGACCATCAACAACGCCAAGCGCGCCCGCGAACTCATCGACGAGGCTGGCTCGCTGGCCGCCTGGTTCTGGAAGTTCGAACCCGGCCCGCACGAGCGGCCCGAGATCGTCGACCTCGCGCATTTGCGCGCCAATCCGACGACGGCCGTCTCGGTCCGCATTTCGAAAGAGCTGAAGAAGCGCGGCTGGAGCTTTGTCGGCCCGACCACCGTCTACGCCTTCATGCAGGCGATGGGGCTGGTCAACGACCATCTCGAGGGCTGCGTCTGCCGCGAGCCGGTCGAGGCGGAACGGAAAGCGTTCAAGCGGCCGAAATAGCGGCTCAGGCGCCGCCGGCGCCGGCGAGGAAAAACCCGGCAAGGATGGCCGCCAGCGCGGCGAACACCGGATAGATCACCAGCAGTCCGGTCATCAGCACGTCGCGCATCGTCGGTCCGCTGCGCTGTTGCGCCGCGATCTCGAACGGTCCGGCGATTTGCTTCGTCTTCGGCGCATAACCATCGGCCGGCCGCAGCCGGACCGAGGCGTCGCGTGCGCCGCTATCGATGATGTCGAACTTCTGAAGCGTGGCCATGGCCCCGACCCCTTGTTTCGGCGCGCTTATCGGCCCGGATTGTGTCGGCACGATGCCGCGCGCATGGCGCAATTGTTTCAGCTTCTTTTTCGCCTTTCCTTCTCCCCTTGTGGGCCTGTTGCGCAGTAACCGGGGATGTTTGGATGGGGCGGGATCGCAGGGATTTCGCTCGTATTTGTGAGCTCCGCTCCCTTGTTTGGGGTTTCGGCGGCGGTTTCGGCCCGGGCGGCCGGGCTGCGGGCGCACCTATCCCGTGATGGCGGCCCATCGGCGCATGTTGAAGGCGATCGCCGCCAATGTCACCTGGGCGGTGGCCTTCGCCAGTCCGACATAGCGGATCTTGGTCAGCTTCATGCGGTTCTTGAGCGTGGCGAAAGTGGTCTCCACCGCCGCTCGCCGTCTGGCGATCAGGCGGTTGTAATGTTTGAGCCGCGGCGGCAGCGCATGGTGCTTGTTGGGGCGGCGCGCGATGCGCACCTTCTTGCCCTCGGCCTTGAGCCGGGCGCGGCGGGCATGGGTGTCGTAGGCGGCGTCCGCCCACACCGTCTTCTCGTCGCCGCAGATCAAGTCATCGGCCATCACCGTGTCGTTGACGTTGGCTGGCGTGGTAATCACCGTGCGGATCAGGCCAGAGCCCTCATCCACCCCGACATGGGCCTTGTAGCCAAAGGTGAAGCCGCCCTTGCCCTTTCGCGCGGTGACGCGGGCGTCCGCATCCTTTGAGGCCTGATCGTCCGTCGGGGGCAATGAAACCGCATTGATCAGCGTGGCATCCAGCATCGTTCCCCGCTTCAGGATAACACCGGCTTTCTCCAGCTGCCGGTCCAGTTCGCCAAACAGCTTCTCCAGCAGCCCTTCGCTGACAAGCAGATTGCGAAAACGCGAAAGCACCGTGTGGTCGGGAACGCTCTCCTCCAGCCCGAGCCCGACAAAGCGCCGGAACGACAGCCGGTCGCCAAGCGCCTCCTCAAGTTCGCGGTCCGACAGGCCGTAGAGTGACTGCAGCAAAAGCGCCTTGAACAGAACCAGCGGTGGCCAAGCTGCCCGTCCGGGTCCGCCATCGCGCAGCGGGTTGAGCAGCTTCTCGAAGCGATACCACTTCACCAGACCCGACAATCGATCAAGCGGTGAAGAACCGCCAGCCAACTTGCCGCCCAGAAAAGCCTCCGCCAAGCTCAACTGGCCCATCTGCTTCACTGCCATCGCGATTCCCTCCGAGCTTCGTCTCAGAGAATCACAATCAGCGAATTACGCAACAGGCCCCTTGTGGGAGAAGGTGGATCGGCGCGCAGCGCCGAGCCGGATGAGGGGTGTTGGAAGAAACGAGACGTCGGCGTTCCTTGGAACACCCCTCATCCGACCGAGCTTCGCTCGGCCACCTTCTCCCACAAGGGGAGAAGGAGAGCCGCAAACCCTTGCCTTCTCCGGGCTGCATCGGTAGGACACGCCGACCCGAAATAAGTCACCGTTTACATAGCAAAGTACCCATCCCATGGCCGACAAATCCGAAAAGATGAAAGCGCGCCTGCCGCGTGGCTTTGTCGACCGCGGCGCCGACGATCTCCGCGCTGTCGAGAAGATGATGGCGACGATACGCTCGGTCTTTGAGCTTTACGGTTTCGAGCCGGTCGACCAGCCGCTGATCGAATACACCGATGCGCTCGGCAAATTCCTGCCAGACCAGGACCGGCCGAACGAGGGCGTGTTCTCGTTTCAGGACGATGACGATCAGTGGCTGTCGCTGCGCTACGACCTGACCGCGCCAATGGCGCGCTTCGTCGCCGAGAATTTCGAGCGCCTGCCGAAGCCGTATCGCAGCTATCGCTCCGGCTGGGTGTTCCGCAACGAGAAGCCCGGTCCCGGCCGCTTCCGCCAGTTCATGCAGTTCGACGCCGACACGGTCGGCACGCCGGGTGTCGCGGCCGATGCCGAGATGGCGATGATGATGGCCGATGTGATGGAGGCGCTCGGCATCAAGCGCGGCGATTACGTCGTCCGCGTCAACAACCGCAAAGTGCTCGATGGCGTGCTGGAGGCGATCGGCCTCGGCGGCGACGAGAACGCTGGCCGCCGGCTGCAGGTGCTACGGGCGATCGACAAGCTGGACAAGCTGGGCGTCGAGGGGGTTCGTCTGCTTTTGGGCGCCGGGCGCAAGGACGAGAGCGGTGATTTCACCAAGGGTGCCGGGCTGGGTAACGCGCAAATCGATGTTGTGATCAGCTATTTCACGGTCATGGCGCAGCATGATCCCGAACAAATTGTCCAGACACTGGGATCTATCACCCCAGGGCTCAGCAATCTTGTCGAGGAAAGGAAACTCGAACATCTGGGCATAACGAATGCCTCGTTTGTTGAGGGTCTTGCAGAGTTGGAGCAGATAAGAACCATGGTCGCACAAAGCGGCTACGGTGAGGATCGCATCCGCATCGATCCCTCCGTCGTGCGTGGCCTCGAATATTACACCGGCCCGGTCTACGAAGCCGAGCTGCTGGCCGAAATCCCCAATGAGGACGGCCAGATCGTGCGCTTCGGCTCGGTTGGCGGCGGCGGCCGTTATGACGGCCTCGTCTCGCGCTTTCGTGGCGAGCCGGTGCCGGCGACCGGTTTTTCGATCGGCGTCTCGCGGCTGATGACGGCGCTGAAGAACCTCGGCAAGCTCGATACTTCCGATGTCATCGCGCCGGTCGTCGTGCTGACCATGGACAAGGATACGGAAAGCCTCGGCCGCTACCAGAAGATGGTGGCCGAGCTGCGCGCCGCCGGCATCCGCTCGGAAATGTACCTCGGCGGCGGCGGCATGAAGGCGCAGCTGAAATATGCCGACCGCCGCGGCAGCCCGGTCGCCGTCATCCAGGGCGGCGACGAGCGCGCCAAGGGCGAGGTGCAGATCAAGGATCTGATCGAAGGCGCGAAGATGTCGGCCGAGATCGCCGACAACGCCGAATGGCGCGCCGCACGACCGGCGCAGGTGACCGTGGCGGAAGGCAATCTGGTCGCCGAGGTGAACAAGATACTGGCGGCGCAGGCCGAGGAGCGGGCGCGTGGCAAGTAGGGCGCCGCTTCCTTCTCCCCTTGTGGGAGAAGGTGGCCGAGCGAAGCTCGGTCGGATGAGGGGTGTTCCAGGGAACGCCGACGCCTCATTTCTTCCGGCACCCCTCATCCGTCTTGGCGCGTCGCGCCAATCCACCTTCTCCCACAAGGGGAGAAGGGGAGGTGGCGTTTTATGACCCCCCGCCCCGCCATCGCATCCGACATCGCGACGCTCTTCGCCGCGCGCAACACCCATGCGGTCGAGGTCGCTGTGCTGCAGCCGGCCGATCCGTTCCTCGACATGGCCGGCGAGGATTTGCGGCGCCGCATCTTTCTCACCGAGAGCGAGACCGGGCAGACGCTTTGCCTGCGGCCGGAATTCACCATTCCGGTCTGCCTCGACCACATTGCCAGCCAGGCCGGCACGCCGCGCCGCTATTCCTATCTCGGCGAGGTGTTTCGCCAGCGCCGCGAGGGCGGCAACGAGTTCTTCCAGGCCGGCATCGAAGATCTCGGCGACCGCGACACGGCCGCCGCCGACGCGCGTTCGCTGGCCGATGCGCATGCGCTGCTTTCGCTGGTGCTGCCCGGCCGGGGGCTGGCGGTCACGCTCGGCGACCAGACCATCTTCGAGGCGGTACTGGCCGCGCTTGGCCTGCCGCGTGGCTGGCGCATGCGGCTGGCGCGGGCCTTCGGCTCGGCGCCGATGCTGGAGGCAGCGCTTGCCGATCTCGCCAATCCGCCGCGCAACAGCCAGCTTGCCGGCTCGGTCGCCGCCCTTGTCCTCGATGGCGATCTCGACGGTCTTTCGGCGCATATCGCCGGCGGCATGGCAGAGGCCGGCCTGTCGGCAACGGCCGGGCGTTCGCCGTCCGAGATTGCGCGGCGCCTGATCGAGAAAGCCGAACTGCGCAGCGTGCGGCTGTCGAACGAGGCGTTTGCGGCGCTGAAGAGCTTTTTGGCCATCGACGTGCCGCTCGACAGCGCCGCCGGGGCGCTCGAAAGCTTTGCAGCCGATGCCGGGCTTTCACTGGGGGCTGCGCTGGAGAATTTCGCAGCCCGCGCCGCGGCCATAGAAAGCCTCGGCCTGCCGATGTCTGAAATCAGCTACGACGCCGCCTTCGGCCGGCCGCTCGATTACTACACCGGCCTGGTCTTCGAGATCGCGGCGCGGGATGGCGACCGGCCGCTCGCCGGTGGTGGCCGCTACGACCGGCTGCTGACGCTGCTCGGCGCCAAAACGCCGATCCCCGGCGTCGGTTTTTCCGTCTGGCTCGACCGCATCGAGGCGCTGCGGGAGACGGCGCCATGATCACGCTGGCGATCCCGTCGAAAGGCCGGCTCAAGGAGCAGGCGCTGGAGGTGCTGGCCAAGGCCGGGGTTGCCGTCAGCCTGCCCGGCGACGAGCGCAAATACCGCGCCCGCATCGACGGCCTTGACGGCGTCGAGATAGCGTTCCTGTCGGCCTCGGAGATATCAGGCGAGATCGGCCAGGGGTCGGTCGATCTCGGCATCACCGGCGAGGACCTTTTGCGCGAAAACCTCGCCGATTGCGAGGCGCGCGCCGAAATCATCGCCCGCCTCGGTTTCGGCAATGCCGATGTCGTCGTCGCCGTGCCCGACATCTGGCTCGATGTCGACACCATGGCCGACCTCGACGACGTCGCCGCCGATTTCCGCCAGCGCCACGGCCGCCGGCTCAGGATCGCCACCAAATACTGGCGCCTGACCCAGCAGTTCTTTTCGCAAAAGCACGGCATCCAGGTCTACCGCATCGTCGAAAGCCTGGGCGCCACCGAAGGCGCGCCGGCGGCCGGATTGGCCGATATCGTCGTCGACATCACCACGTCAGGCTCGACCTTGCGCGCCAACCATCTCAAGGTGCTGGCCGACGGCCTCATCCTGCGCTCGCAGGCCTGTCTCGTCGCGTCGAGGAAGGCGCGCGCTGCGGCCGACGAGGCGACTTTGCGCGATATTGCGGCCAGGATGGCATCGGTGAACGCTGGCTGACGTCGCCAATCTCCCCCCTTGAGGGGGAGATGTCGCCGAAGGCGACAGAGGGGGTCGGTACGTCTTGACGCGACTCTCCTAACGGACAGAACAGGCAGGTGCTCCACGCGAGACGACCCCCTCTGGCCTGCCGGCCATCTCCCCCTCAAGGAGGGAGATTGGCAGCTTGGCCGCAGTGCCAACCTGACGCGATTTTCTTGACGTACAGCAATTTTGTTCTTGCTTTGTGCCGGCAGCTATGCTACTAATCTCGCTATGGTGCCAATTGGCCCCGAAGACCCGCCCTCCGTGGCGGGTTTTTTATTTTCGGCCCTTACAGGCGAGTTCCCAACCAGCCCTGCCATCGGCGGGATTTCCACCACCCCGCCGGGCTGATAGGCTCGTTCTGTCTGCGGAGGACACGGCCATGCCGATCAATCTCGACGAGTTGAAGAATGCCACCAATTTGCGCTCCAAGCGCGATGGGGGTTCGTTCATTGCGCCGGTCGACGGCACGGCGCATGTCTCGGGCGAGCGCAGCGTGCCGCTGCTCAACCTGACCATCCCGGCGCTGTTTGCCGATACGGTCGGCAAATACGGCACGCTCGATGCCGCCGTCTTCGTCGAGCAGGACAAGCGCTTTACCTGGGAGGAACTGTCGGAGACTGTCGATGCGCTCGCCGCCGGCTTCCTGGCGCTCGGCCTCGAGAAAGGCGATCGCGTCGGCATCTGGTCGCCGAACCGCTGGGAATGGCTGGTGACGCAATTCGCCACCGCCCGCATCGGCCTGATCCTGGTCAACATCAACCCGGCCTATCGGTTGGTCGAGCTGGAATATGCCTTGAACAAGGTCGGTTGCAAGGCGCTGGTCACCGCCGCCAAGTTCAAGAGCTCCGACTATCTCGGCATGATCGAGACGCTGGCGCCGGAGATCGCCAAGGCCACCCCTGGCAAGCTCGACGCCAACAAGCTGCCGGCGCTGAAGACCGTTATCCGCATGGACGAGGAGAATTCGCCGGGCATGTTCAATTTCGCCGACGTGCTGGCAATGGCTGGGCGCGACGAGCATGACAAGCTCGACCGCATCTCCGACGGGCTGAAACCCGACGATGCCATCAACATCCAGTTCACCAGCGGCACGACTGGCGCGCCCAAGGGCGCGACGCTGACCCACAACAACATCGTCAACAACGGCAATTTCGTCACCGCGGCGATCCGACTCACCGTCGACGACCTGCTGTGCATTCCGGTGCCGCTCTACCATTGCTTCGGCATGTCGATGGGCACGATGGGCTGCGTCACCAAGGGCGCGACCATGGTTTTCCCGAGCGAGGGGTTCGATGCCGGCGCCACCCTGAAGGCGGTGGCGACGGAACGCTGCACCGCGCTTTACGGCGTGCCGACCATGTTCGTCGGCCTGCTCGACCATCCGGAGTTCGCCTCCTTCGATCTCACCAGCCTGCGCACCGGCATCATGGCCGGCTCGCCATGCCCGATCGAGGTGATGAAGAAGGTGGTGTCGCTGATGCATATGGCAGAGGTGACCATCGCCTACGGCATGACCGAGACCAGCCCGGTGTCGTTCCAGAGCAGCGTCGACGACCCGCTGGAAAAGCGCGTCTCGACCGTCGGCCGCGTCCATCCGCATGTCGAGGTCAAGGCCATCGACGCCGAAGGCGCCACCGTCGCGGTCGGCGCGCCGGGCGAGCTCTGCACGCGCGGCTATTCCGTGATGAAGGGCTATTGGGACGACGAGCAGAAGACCCGCGAGGCCATCGACGCCGACGGCTGGATGCACACGGGCGACCTCGCCACCATTGACGCCGAGGGCTATTGCAACATCGTCGGCCGGGTCAAGGACATGGTCATCCGCGGCGGCGAGAACGTCTATCCACGCGAGGTCGAGGAATTCCTCTATCGCCACCCCAAGATCAAGGAGGTGCAGGTGTTCGGCATTCCCGACCCGAAATATGGCGAGGAGCTGTGCGCCTGGATCGTGCTGAAGCCCGGCCAGATCACCACCGAGCAGGAGATCAAGGCGTTCTGCGCCGGCCAGATCGCCCATTTCAAGATCCCGCGCTACATCCGCTTCCGCACCGAATTGCCGATGACGGTGACCGGCAAGCCGCAGAAATTCCTGATGCGCCAGGCGATGGTCGACGAGCTGGGATTGGTGACGCAGAAGACGGCTTGAGGGCGAGGCGCTTCAGGCTTTCGCAGGGTTCGCAGGAGGGGCTTGCCCAGAAGGGACTTGCAAAAGGGGCTTGCGGAAGGGGCTTGGAATGAGTGGTCTCGCAAGATCGGCGGTTTCGTACGGCATGCCGTTGGCCGCGCTGGCGATGGCTGTCGCGGTCAGGGCCAGCGGGGTGTCGGTGGACGAAGGGTCGCTGGGCACCAGGATATTCATCGGCGCGCTGTCGAGCGCGATCATGTTCATCACGATTTTCGTGGTGCTCGACCACGCCGAGGCGGTGGCCAGGCGGGTTGGGGAGCCGTACGGCACGTTGGTGCTGACCATCGCCGTGACGGCAATCGAAGTGTCGATCATCGTTTCCATCATGCTGCACGGCGCGAACAACCCGACGCTTGCCCGCGAATCCGTGTTCTCGACGGTGATGATCACCTCCACCGGCGTTGTCGGCATGTGTCTGACGTTTGGCGGCTGGCGCCATCGCAAGCAGGCGATCGTCCGGCAAGGGACCAGCGCCTATCTGGCGGTTCTGGTCGCGCTCAGCGTCATGACGCTTATTCTGCCGACCTACACGCGAACCACCGATCCCGGCACGTTTTCGGCGGCCCAACTTGGCTTCGTCAGCGTCCTTTCAGTGCTGCTCTATGCCGGTTTTCTGTTCGCGCAGACTGTCCGCCACCGCGACGATTTCATCGATGGACAAGCGCATGGCGCCGCAGTGCGAACCGACGCTCACGAAAGCGTCGCCGCCGGCGCTCTGCTCCTGCTGATCGGGCTGATCGGCATCGTCATGCTGGCCGAGCAGGTCGCCGCCAGCGTCGAGGACGCGCTCGTCGCCTACCAGGTGCCGCAGGCCGACGCCATTGTCGGCGCGATGATCGCCGGGTTGGTTCTGATGCCGGAGGCGATCTCGGCTGTTCGCGCCGCACTCAGCAACGAGCTGCAACGCGGCCTGAACGTCGCCATGGGTTCGGCCTGTGCCACAATCGGCCTGACAATACCGGCAATCGCTGCCGCCAGCCTGCTGACCGGAAGAGGCCTGACCCTGGGGCTGCCGGCGACCGACACGGTGCTTTTGGTTCTGGCGCTCTTCATCTGCAATGTAAGCTTTAGCACCGAGAGAACGACGTTCTTGACCGGCTTGGTGCATCTGGTGGTGTTTTTTACTTGGGTGTTTTTGATATTTGTGCCGTGAGGGTTGGGGGGAGGTGGCAAACCACTATCGACCGGTTTTCGAACGAGCGGTCATCCGTTTCCGCATTGAGTTGCGAAGTAGGCGAGCCGCAGAAGTTCCGGATGAGGCGATAGTCGAGAATTGAGAGTGGTGACAGCAAAGACGGCTTGAGGGGTGGGCGCCAATTTGTCTCCTTTGCGCCGTGGGCGGACGCTTAGCACCAAGGCCTTGAACGTCTCGATCTGCAGCCGATAGCGGAATGGCGGCTTTAACGTTTGAAGAAGGATTGCGGACGTTCAGCCCGACGGGACCAAGGTCTGCTCCCGGGTCTAGCCGTCCCGTCTCAATGGCGTCCCGGACCGCCCGGTGGATCTGCGTTGCCAGTGGCGGGTGGCGGGGCAGCCACAGGGTGGACATTTCGGCCTACATGGAAAATGATCATGTTGCCATGCACAACACTGCAGTGCTCTGATCTCGACGAAAAGCCTGAGCGTAGAAGCGGATCAACCGACCTCCGGGTCCAGCGAGCGAGGACGCAAATGGACACCCCAGAGAATGGGCAATTGCATCGCGACGCGGGCGGGCGACCCTGTCGATCGGCCGGCTGGCTTCCCCGCGCCGCCGTGTCGGCGGCATTCCTGCTCGGCATGGCTTTCAGCAGCACTGCGTTTGCGCAGGACCAGCAGCTACCCGTGGTGACAGCGGCCAAGCCGGTGGTCCGTGAAATCGTCGAAGACGACGAGTTCGTCGGGCGCTTCGAAGCCGTCGACCAGGTCGCCATCCGTTCGCGCGTCAGCGGCTATCTGGACAAGGTCAGCTTCCAGGACGGCGCACTGGTCAACAAGGGCGACCTGCTCTTCACCATCGACGAGCGTCCGTACCAGGCGGCTTATGATGCCGCCAAGTCGCAAGTGGACGTCGCCAAGAGTCTGCTCGAATTCTCCAAGATGCAGCTGGATCGCGCCGACGAACTCGCCAAGACCGGCAATATCTCAACCGCGACGGTCGACGACCGCCGGCGGGAATACCTTTCGGCGCAGGCGCAGATGCAGGGCGCGACGGCTGCGCTGACGACGGCCAGCCTGAACATGGAATTCACCGAGATCAAGGCGCCCTTGTCCGGCCGCATCGACCGCCGGCTGGTGTCGGTCGGCAACCTCGTGCAGCCGGATTCCACCTTGCTGACGACCATCGTTACACGCGATCCGATCGACTTCTATTTCGACGTCGATGAGCGCCTGTATTTCAGCTATGCCCGCGACGCGAAGGAGCGCGGCGGCAGCATGCAGGAAGGCGCCGGCGGGCTCGAGGTGGTGGTTCGTGTCGCCGACCGCGCGGAGGCGGTATTCAAAGGCAAGCTCGATTTTGCCGAGAACCGGATCGACAACGCGACCGGCACCATGCGGGTGCGTGCAAGGTTTCCCAACGCCGATGGCATTCTCCAGCCAGGCATGTTCGGGCGCATCAACGTGCCGGGGTCGCTGCCGCATAGCGGCGTGCTGGTGCCCGACGAGGCGATCGGCGCCGATCAGGATCGCCGCATCGTGTTCCTGGTGGATGAGGCCGGGATGGTGTCGGCGAAGCCCGTGCGCACCGGCCCGCTTCTCGACGGCTACCGGGTCATCCGCCAGGGCCTGACCGGCGACGAGACAATCATCGTCAAAGGGCTGATGCACGCCAGGCCCGGCACCAAGGTGAAGGTCGAGATGGTGACGTTGCCGCCCAAGGCCGAGACCGCCGAGTTGCAGCAATGAGGTTCGCACATTTCTTCGTCGACCGTCCGATCTTCGCATCGGTCGTTTCGATCGTCCTGCTGATCCTCGGCGGGATTGCTTATACCCAGCTGCCGGTCGCGCAATATCCCGAGATCGCGCCGCCGACCATCGTCGTTCGCGCGCAGTATCCGGGCGCCGACGCCGAGACGGTCGCAGCGACGGTGGCAACGCCGATCGAGCAGGAGATCAACGGCGTCGAGGGCATGCTCTACATGTCGTCCTATTCGTCGGGCGACGGGGCGATGGCGCTGACCATCACCTTCAAGCTGGGCACCGATCTCGACCAGGCTCAGGTGCTGGTGCAGAACCGCGTGTCGGTCGCCGAGCCGCGCCTGCCCGAAGAAGTCCGCCGCCTCGGCATCACCACCACCAAGAGCTCGCCCGACCTGATGATGGTCGTGCACATGCTGTCGCCCGACAATACCTACGACCAGCTCTACGTCTCGAACTACGCCCGCTCGCGGGTGCGCGACATACTGCTCAGACTAGACGGCGTCGGCGACCTCATCATCTTCGGCGAACGCGAATACTCGCTGCGCATCTGGCTCGATCCGGAAAAACTGTCCGCCCTGGGGATGACCTCGGGCGATGTGGTGCAGGCGCTGCGCGACCAGAACGTCCAGGTGTCGGGCGGCTCGATCGGCGCGCCGCCGACCAGCACCGGCACGGCGTTCCAGTACACGGTCACCACGCAAGGCCGCTTCAACGACGCACGCGACTTCCGATACGTGATCGTCAAATCGACCGACGACGGCCGCCTGATCTCGCTGCAGGACGTGGCGCGCATCGAGCTCGGCGCCAAGGATTACGTCACCAACTCCTATCTCAACGGCAAACCGGCGGTGGCGCTCGCCATCTTCCAGCGGCCGGGCACCAATGCGCTCGCCGCAGCCGCGGAGATCCAGGACAAGATGAAGGAGCTTTCCCGCGACTTCCCGAAGGGGTTGAGCTACGACATCGTCTACAATCCGACCGAGTTCGTCGCCGAGTCGATCCAGGAGGTCTACAAGACGATTCTCGAGGCGATGCTGCTGGTCATCATCGTCATCATCGTCTTCCTGCAATCGTGGCGCATGGCGATCGTGCCGATCGTGGCGATCCCCGTGTCGCTGATCGGCACGCTGGCGGTGCTTTACGCCGCCGGCTTCTCGCTCAACATGCTGACGCTGTTCGGCCTAGTTCTGGCGATCGGCATCGTCGTCGACGATGCGATCGTCGTGGTCGAAAACGTCGAGCGCAATATCGCCAGAGGGCTGGCGCCCAATCCGGCGTCGCACCTGACCATGGACGAAGTCGGAACGGCCGTCATCGCGATCTCGCTGGTGCTGATAGCCGTGTTCGTACCGACAGCCTTCATCCCCGGCATTTCTGGGCAGTTCTATCTGCAGTTTGCGATCACCATCGCGGTGTCGACGGCGATCTCGGCATTCAATTCGCTGACGCTTTCGCCGGCGCTGGCCGCACTGCTGTTCAAGCCGCATCACGCCGCGGCGGCGCCGCCGCGCTTTTTCCTGGCGCGGTTCGGACGGGCGCTCGCCGACGGCTTCAATCGCGGCTTCGACAGGGTCGCCCATTGGTATTCGAGCATCATCCGCGTGCTGGTCGGCTCGTGGATAACGATCGCCGCCATGCTGGCCGTTTTCGCGGCCCTCATCTACGCCACGGTCTACATGGTGCAGTCGGTGCCGCGCGGTTTCATTCCGTCGCTTGACCAGGGCTATGCGATCGTCGTCATCCAGTTGCCGGACGGCGCTTCGCTGTCGAGGACCGATGCGGTCATCCAGCAGGCGTCGCAGATCATCCAGAAAACGCCAGGCGTCGACTACGCAGTCGCCTTCGCCGGCTTCTCCGGCGCGACCTTCACCAACGCCAGCAACGCGGGCGTGATCTTCGCCAGATTCAAGCCGTTTGACGAGCGACTGAAAGCCGGCCAGTCGGCGACCCAGGTCATCGGCAATCTGTTCGGCAGCCTGCAAAGCATCAAGGAAGCCTTCATTATCGCACTGCCGCCGCCGCCGATCCGCGGCGTCGGCAATGCCGGCGGCTTCAAGCTGCAGATCCAGGAGCGCAACAGCGCCGACATGCGGCAGATCCTGGCGCTTGCCAACGAAATCGCTGGCAAGGCCAACAAGACGCCGGGGCTGACGGGCGTGTTCACCACGTTCTCCGCGTCGAGCCCGCAATTCTTCCTGGCGATCGATCGCGACAAGGCGCGCATCCTGAACGTGCCGATCCCCAACATCTTCGAGGCGCTGTCGATCAATTTGGGCACCGCCTACGTCAACGACTTCAACGCTTTCGGGCGCGTCTACCAGGTGCGGGCGCAGGCCGACCAGGCGTTCCGTCTCGATCGCGCCGACATCTTGAAACTGAAGGTGCGCTCGGCGACCGGCGCGCTGGTTCCGCTCGGCACGTTGGTCGAGATCCGCGACGTCACCGGCCCGGCGCTGGTCCAGCGCTACAACATGTACGTTTCGGTGCCGTTGCAGGGCAACGCCGCGCCCGGCGTTTCCACGGGCGACGCGCTGGCATTGATGGAAGGGATCACGGCAAAGACGCTGCCGGCCGGTACCTCCTATGAATGGACCGAGCTCGCCTATCAGGAGCGCAACACCGGCAATGCCGCTGTCTATATCTTCGGACTGTCGGTGTTGTTCGTGTTCCTGGCGCTGGCGGCGCAATATGAAAGCTGGGTGCTGCCGTTCGCCATTGTGCTGGTGGTGCCGCTCGGCGTGCTCGCGGCGTTGCTCGGCGTGTCGTTCCGAGGGCTGGACAACAACATCCTCGTGCAGATCGGCCTCATCGTGCTAATCGGGCTTGCCGCCAAGAACGCGATCCTGATCGTCGAATTCGCGCGGCAGGCGCAGGAACGCGGGCTGTCGGCCGCCGAGGCTGCCGTCGAAGCCTGCCGGCTCAGGCTGCGGCCGATCCTGATGACCGCTTTCTCGTTCATCCTCGGCGTCGTGCCGCTGATGATCGCAACGGGCCCGGGCGCAGAAATGCGCCAGTCGCTCGGCACCGCGGTATTCTCCGGCATGCTCGGCGTCACCTTCGTCGGCCTGTTCCTGACGCCGGTGTTCTACGTCACGCTCAGGTCGCTGTTTTCACGGCGCAAGCCCCGTGCCGAGGCCGAGCCTTCGGGGTCGGCAGAGGCGCCATCGGAGACGGCCGCCGAGTAGGGTTACGAATTCGCCGCGTCGGGCGCGGCTTATCACTCCAGAAAATCGGCGCGGCGCGGCAACGGCCACGATCTGCGCGACCTCGGCGTCGAGGTGCGGCGGAGACCCTGCTCGGTCTGATCCAGCCTAACAGCCGCATCCAGCTCAGCGAGACGATGCCGGGCGGCGAGGCCAATGCGATCTTCTATCTGGTCGACCGGGCGGGGCTTGAGGGCGCAACCGCGACCTCCGGAGTCCTCGCTTGCGATGTCTGCTTTCAGGACGCGGAGAAGCTGATCTCTACGGCCGAGATCGGGCGCGAAGCGGTCATCCACGATCTTCAGGTTTTGACCCAGGACGGCCTTTCCCCGGTAGTGAGCGGGAAGGGCGCGGTCGTCGAGCGAGTGTCAGCCGCCTATTTCCGCAGCCCATTAATGTGCAACTTGGGAAGCTGCTGACATCAATTCCTCCGGATTCGGCGCCTTGACGGTATTGAGGCCAGCCTCCAGAACTTCAGTGAAGCTCCAGCGTACAATACCGCCTCGGTCGATGAGAAACTGACCAACCAGCAGCTCCTTAGCGGAAGCCATCATCTGCTGATCGGCTTCCGTAATCTCATACCCCTCCTTCTTGTTGAGCAACTCGTTTATTGCGATGGGGTCCATAGGCTCGGGCAACTCACCCGGGAGATCGATACGGATCCCCATGACCTTGTCCATCCCGATCTCGCGCAAGCCGAAGGCACGGTGCGAGGCCCGCTCCGGGTCGGACGCGGCGAGAAGATCGGGTGTCGGATGGTAACGGAAATAGAGCCGTGCGCGCTCTACCGGCGTATTGACGACCGCCAGGCATTCGACGCCTTTCTCAGCCAGAGCCGGCTTGAGTTGCGCCATTGCCGCGACATTGCGCCGGCAGAACGCACAGTGCAGGCCTCGAAACAAGCCGATCAACAATGGGCTACGACCTCGAAAATCAGTGAGCGCGATTTTGCCTTCGCGGGAGATCGCATCGAGAATAATATTCGGCGCGCGGTCGCCCGGCTGCAGCGGGCGTTCGACATTACTCGTGGACATGGACAACCTCCTCGCCCCGGATAAGCACACTCAGCCATCCGGAGTTGAGTCCGTGCTGGGGGACGCCAGGGCAAAAATTGCTTTCGACCTTTGCCATATTGCCGAGGTCGAGATTACGCGCGTTGCAGGTGCATAATAACACGAAAAAAGCCTCTGCGGGTCGCCCGTTTCGCGAGCTGTCGCGAGCGCTGTGGTAAAACAGTGTATCGTCTCATCCGTGCCATGGGACGACACAGCGGCGGGACCGATTGGATCTTCACATGCTTGCGGTGTTCAAGTCTTGAAACTTGGGCGGCTTCGATGTGCCCGGACGTCAAATGCCGACCGCACAGATCGCAGATCTCTGCCCTCAGCGGAACCGAGCGCCGTGCAGCCGGTTAATCGGCATGAAGCCACCACCAATCCAAGCAGCATCATGAGCATTCTGCAAACCACGAAGAAAGCCGTCGAGCAGGTCACCGGTGCCGCCAGACCGGGCCGGCGAGAGGTCGTCGATCTTCTCCGGCCGCGCAAAGCGAATGAATTTCGGTTCTGGGATGATGGCCTTGTGCCCAACCATCCGTTCTGGCCGCTTGTCGTCTATCGCGGCGCCGTGAAGCTGCCCGAGGAATTCGATCCTGCGGCTGTCATGGAGGCGCTTTTCGAGGCAAATGGCTGGGGCGATAGCTGGCGCAACGGCATCTACGACTACGTCCACTACCATTCGCGGATACACGAGGTGCTCGGCGTCGCGCGCGGGACGGCGAAAGTCCGCTTTGGCGGCAACAAGGGACGAACGCTCCCCCTGAAGGCCGGCGACGTCGCGGTGCTTCCGGCCGGCACCGGGCACCAGCGTCTTTCCGCGTCCGACGATTTTCTGGTTGTCGGCGCCTATCCTCCATCCGGCACCTATGACCTGTGTACGACCGCCGCCGACCATGCCAAGGCAGTCGTCACGATCCCCAGGGTTGGCCGTCCGCGCAAGGACCCTGTCTATGGAAGCAACGGCCCGTTGCTCGCAGCCTGGGAAAAGGATTGAAGCCGTTCCTTTCTTGCGAGTTGGCTTCGGGGCTAAAACCGGATCCTTGACCCGCCGCTCTACGCTGCCAGCACCGCCGCATCCAGCCCGCGGATGATCTTGGCCAGTTCGACGCATTCGTCGTGGCGCACCTTGTTGCGCCGCCAGGCGAGGCAGATCGTGCGCTGCGGCATCGGTTCCTGGAACGGCACGATCTTCAAATCGGGGATAGTGCTGGCTGGCCCGGCCGCCATCTCGGGGATGAGCGTGACGCCGAGCCCATGCGCCACCATCTGTAAGAGCGTCGTCAGGCTGGTCGCGCCGTAGCTTGCCATCGCCACCGGCCGCACGCTGCCGCAGACGGCGAGCGCCTGTTCGCGCAGGCAATGGCCTTCCTCCAGCAGCATCAGCCGCTCCAGCGCCGGGCTTTCCGGCGGCACCGGCGGCGAGGCGAAGGCGGGGTCGCCGGCCGGCACGGCAAGGAAGAACCGGTCGGAGAAAAGTTCCTCGGTGACCAGGCCGGGGTAATCGAGGGGCAGTGCCGCGACGAAGGCGTCGAGCTTCCCCGAACTGGTGTCCTCGACCAGCGACGCGGTCACCGCCTCGCGCAGTTCCAGCTGCAAGGCCGGGAAATGCCGTTTCAGCTCCGGCAGCACATGCGGCAGCAGATAGGGCGCCACCGTCGGGATGATGCCGAGCCGGAAGCGGCCTTCCAGCGCCGGGCGGCCGCGCCGGGCCGTCGCCTCGACGTCGCGGACGTCGGCAAGAATGCGCTCGATGCGCGGCAGCAGGACCTGCGCTTCGTCGGTCATGCGCACCGATTTGCCGCCGCGCTCGAACAGACGGCAATTGAGCCGCAGCTCCATCTCGGCGATCTGCGCGGACAGCGCCGGCTGGCTGACGCCGGCGAGTTTTGCGGCACGGCCGAAATGCAGCGTCTGCGCCAGCGCCTCGAAATAATGCATCTGCCGGACGGTCAAACCGATCATAAGGAAAACCTATCAGAATAAACAGCAAAGGCAATTTGTCTTTATCGGCTGGGCGGGCTAGTCTGGAACCATTCCAGAATGGCGCGGCCGCTGGCCCTGCCCGGAAAATCAACAAAATCCCGGAAAATCAACAAATCGGAGGCAAAGATGGACGCGAAAACCGACGACAACAGCGCCGGCAAATGCCCGGTCCCACATGGATCGGCCAGGAGGAGCAACCGTGACTGGTGGCCGAACCAGCTCGACCTTGCCGTCCTCCATCAGCAGTCCAGCCTCTCGGACCCGATGGACGAGGACTTCGACTACGCCAAGGAATTCAAGAGCCTCGATCTCGATGCGGTGATCAGGGATCTGCACCAGGTGATGACCGATTCGCAGGATTGGTGGCCGGCCGATTTCGGCCATTACGGCCCGCTCTTCATCCGCATGGCCTGGCACAGCGCCGGTACCTATCGCATCGGCGACGGCCGTGGCGGCGCCGGCGCCGGCCAGCAGCGTTTCGCGCCGCTCAACAGCTGGCCGGACAACGCCAATCTCGACAAGGCGCGCCGGCTGCTGTGGCCGGTCAAGCAGAAATACGGCAGGAAGATCTCCTGGGCCGACCTGTTGATCCTCACCGGCAACGTCGCGCTGGAATCGATGGGCTTCAAGACCTTCGGCTTCGCCGGCGGCCGCGCCGATGTCTGGGAGCCGGAGCAGGACGTCGACTGGGGATCGGAAACCAAGTGGCTCGCCGACGAGCGCTATTCCGGCGACCGTGAACTTCACGGCCATCTCGGCGCCGTGCAGATGGGGCTGATCTACGTCAACCCGGAAGGGCCGAACGGCACGCCCGATCCATTGGCCGCGGCGCGCGACATTCGCGAGACCTTCGCTCGCATGGCCATGAACGACGAGGAAACCGTGGCGCTCATCGCCGGCGGTCACACCTTCGGCAAGACCCACGGCGCCGGTGATGCATCGCTGGTCGGGGCGGAGCCGGAAGGCGCCGGCATCGAGGCACAGGGCCTCGGCTGGTCGAGCAAGCATGCCACCGGCATTGCCGGCGACGCCATCACCTCGGGCCTCGAGGTGACCTGGACCACGACGCCGACCAAATGGAGCAACAACTTCTTCGACAATCTGTTCAACTACGAATGGGAGCTGACCAAGAGCCCGGCCGGCGCCCATCAGTGGACGCCGAAGGGCGGCGCCGGTGCAGGCACCGTGCCGGACGCGCACGATCCCTCGAAGCGCCGCGCGCCGGCGATGCTGACCACCGACCTCGTGCTGCGCGTCGACCCGGCCTACGAGAAGATCTCGCGACGGTTCCATCAGAATCCTGATCAGTTCGCCGATGCCTTCGCCCGCGCCTGGTTCAAGCTGACCCATCGCGACATGGGTCCGGCCGTCCGCTATCTCGGCCCGCTCGTGCCGAAGGAAGAGCTGATCTGGCAGGACCCGATACCGGCAATCGACCACGAGCTGGTCGCAGAACAGGACATCGCCTCGCTGAAGGCGAAGATCCTGGCCTCCGGCCTGTCCGTTTCCGAACTGGTCTCGACCGCCTGGGCCTCGGCCTCGACTTTCCGCGGCTCCGACAAGCGCGGCGGCGCCAACGGCGCCCGCATCCGCCTGGCGCCGCAGAAGGATTGGGAGGTCAACCAGCCGGCGCAGCTGGCCAAGGTGCTCGAGACACTCGAAGGCATCCAGAAGGGCTTCAATAACTCGCAGTCCGGCGGCAAGAAGATCTCGCTTGCCGACCTGATCGTTCTCGGCGGCGTCGCCGCGGTCGAGAAGGCGGCCAAGGACGGCGGCCATGACGTGCAGGTTCCTTTCACGCCGGGCCGCATGGACGCTTCGCAGGAACAGACCGACGTCCAGTCCTTCGCCGCGCTCGAGCCGAAAGTCGATGGCTTCCGCAATTATGTCAGGGGCAAGCCGCCGATGTCGGTCGAAGCGATGCTGGTCGACCGGGCGCAGCTGCTGACCTTGACGGCGCCGGAGATGACGGTGCTCGTCGGCGGGTTGCGGGTGCTCGGCGCCAACACCGGCCAGTCGAAGCACGGCGTGTTCACCGACAGGCCCGGCACGTTGACCAACGATTTCTTCGTCAACCTGCTCAGCATGAACACGGTCTGGGATCCGGCCGCCGGCTCCGATGAAGTCTACGAGGCGCGCGACCGCGAGACCAGGGCAGTCAAGTGGACCGGCACCCGCGCCGACCTGATCTTCGGCTCGCACGCGCAATTGCGTGCGCTTGCCGAGGTCTACGGATCGGTCGACGCCGGGCAGAAGTTCGTCAGGGATTTCGCCGCCGCCTGGACCAAGGTGATGAACGCCGACCGTTTTGACCTCGCGGCCTGATCCGGGCGCACGACTTCTCGATGCAACGAAAAAGGCGCGGGCCTTGACCCGCGCCTTTTCCATGAAGCCTTCGAAAGTCAGTCTTTCTCGAAGATACCGGCCTTGGCGACCACGCCGGCAATGGCGCCGCCGATCAGCGGCGCGACGATGAACAGCCACAGCTGGCCGATCGCCGCAGTTCCCGAAAACAGCGCCGGTCCGATCGAACGGGCCGGGTTGAGCGACGTGCCGGTCACCGGAATGATGGCGAAGTGCAGTCCGGCCAGCGTCAGGCCGATGACCAGGCCGGCGAAGGCCGTGGTGTGCTTGGCGTTAGTGACGCCGAGGATCACCGTGACGAAGGTGAAGGTGCCGATCAGCTCCCACAGGAAGGCCGAGCTGACGCCCCATTTCGTCACATCCCAGCCATTGGCGCCGAAGCCGCCGGTGTGGCCGCCGACCTGTCCGGAGACGATGATCCACAGCGCCAGCGACGCGATGATGGCGCCGATGACCTGCGCGATCCAATAGGGAATGACGTCCCTGGCCGGCATCCGCCCGGCGAGGAACACACCGAGCGTCACCGCCGGATTGAGATGCGCGCCGGAAATCGGGCCGATCGCATAGGCCGCCGCGATCAGGCCGATGCCGAACGCCAGACCGATGCCTTCCTGGCCAAGCGGCAGCGCGCCGCCGAAGCCGCCCGTCACCACCGAAGCCGTGCCGATGAACACCAATAGAAACGTGCCTAGAACTTCCGCCAGATAAGTTTTCATTGCCCTCTCCTCGTATCGACCCGCGGCTCCGCTTTTTCTGCGAAGCGAATCACCGCGCAAAGAGTATTCGCAACCGGAAAACTTGCAAAGCAGAGCAGTTTCGCAAGCCGCTATGCTTGTGAGCGCCGGACACGCACATTAGAAGCATGTAATATATTGATCGAATTGTTTCGTTCCGCATGCCGGCGCCCGCCTGGTGGCCGCGGCTCGCGATGCACCAACCCACATTCGTCACCCCTCGGCATGGATCGTCTCGCCGTCGGCGAAACAGAACTGTTTCAATCAGGGCACGAAAAGCTCTAAGAGCAGGGCCGGAATTAATTTGCTGAGTAATGGAAAACGACAATGAGACTGGGCGGGCGGCTGGCGGCAGCCATCGAAGTGCTTGACGACATTGGCCGGCGCCACCGTCCGGTGGCCGATGCGCTGAAGGACTGGGGCCTGTCGCACCGCTTCGCCGGTGGCGGCGACCGCGCCGCGATCGGCAACATCGTCTATGACGCGCTGCGCCGCAAGCGCTCGGCCGGCTGGCTGTTGGGCGAAGACACGCCGCGCGCCATCGGCTTCGGCGCGCTGCTGCTCGAATGGGGCCAGACGGCGCAGTCGCTGAACGAGGCGCTCGAGGGCGACAAGTTCGCGCCGCCGCTGCTTACCGCCGACGAACTGACAACGCTTGCGGCTCGCCGGCTCGCCGATGCGCCGCCGGCCGTCAGGGCAGACATCCCCGACTGGTGCATGCCGCTGTTCGAGCGCGCGTTCGGCACGGCATGGGTGGAAGAGGGTGCCGCGCTGGCGACACGCCCGCCGCTCGACCTCAGGGTCAATACGCTGAAGGCCGATCGCGGCAAGGTGCTGGCGGAACTGGCGGAGACCGGCGCCAAGCCTGCCCGGATCGCGCCGCACGGCATCCGCATCCCGCCGATCGAAGGCGACGGCAGGCACCCGAACGTGCAGGCCGAGCCGGCCTTCCAGAAAGGCTGGTTCGAGGTTCAGGACGAGGGTTCCCAGATTGCGGCCGAACTGGCCGGCGCCGAGCCTGGAATGCAGGTGCTCGACTTTTGCGCCGGCGCCGGCGGCAAGACGCTGGCGCTGTCCGCGGCGATGGACAATCGCGGCCAGATCTTCGCCCACGATGCGGAGAAGGCAAGGCTGGCGCCGATCTTCGACCGCATCCGCCGCTCGGAAAACCGCAATGTGCAGATCGTCACCAAGCCGGCCGAACTCGCGCCGCTCGGCAAGCATATGGACATCGTCCTGATCGATGCGCCCTGCACCGGCAGCGGCACCTGGCGGCGCCGGCCGGATGCCAAATGGCGGCTGACGCAAAGACAGCTCGACGCCCGCAAGGGCGAGCAGGAGACGATACTCGATGCCGCCAGGGACTTCGTCAAACCCGGCGGCCTGCTGGTCTACATCACCTGTTCGGTGTTCGACGAGGAAAATGGCGACCAGGTTTCGGCCTTCCGGGATCGCCATCCCGGTTTTGTCCCGCTCGATCACCGCCAGCTTTGGGACAGCCGTTTTGCGGGCCACGAAGCGACAGTGCGTATCGGTGCGGCAGGCGGCATTTCGCTGTCGCCGCTGCTGAGCGGCACCGACGGCTTTTACTTCTGCGCGCTGCGGCGGGCCGGCTGAATCGTTGCCATCGATACAGGGCTAAGCCGAATGCTGCAGTGCAGCATTTGCGATTGCCTGCCGCCCACCCCTCTGCGATAAATGCCTTTGCAATAAGATTTGCCGAGAAACGAAGGGCGACGGCCATGGCAGCAAAGATCGTTCCTGCTCCCGATTATGAGGACCGCGTCAGGACGTCCTTCGCGCGCCAGAACGCGATGATGACGATTGGCGCCGAGCTGACGCTGGTGACGCCCGGCATCATCGAGATCGAAATGCCCTATTCGGCGGCTCTGACGCAGCAGCATGGCTTTCTCCATGCCGGCGTCATTTCGACGGCTCTCGACTCGGCCTGCGGCTATGCGGCATTCTCGCTGATGCCGGAAAATTCCGGCGTGCTGACCATCGAGTTCAAGGTCAATCTGCTGGCGCCGGGCAGGGGCGAGCGCTTCCTGTTCCGCGGCTCGGTGACCAAGCCTGGCCGCACCATCATCGTCGCCGACGGACAAGCCTATGCGTTCGCCGTCGACGGCGAGGCCAAGCTGATCGCCACGATGACCGGAACGATGATGACGGTGCTCGGCCGCGACGGTATCGAGGGCTGAGGAGCGGGTAGGGAGGATGGACGATCATGGCCGGCAAGACACCTGGTGAGCTCACCCCGATCTCCGGCAAGTCCGTTCTCTTCGTCATGGCGGCCGAGGCCGAATACGGTCCACACCTGCAGCGGCTGTTCACGCCACTGATGACCGGCGTCGGACCAGTGGAGGCCGGTATCGGGCTCGGCGCCGAACTGTCCCGGCTGCATGCCGGGAAGGCGCTGCCGGATCTCGTCGTGTCGCTCGGGTCGGCGGGCAGCCGGACGCTGGAGCAGACGGAAATCTACCAGGCCGTTTCGGTTGGCTACCGCGACATGGACGCCTCGCCCCTTGGGTTCGAGAAGGGCGCCACGCCGTTCCTCGACCTGCCTGTCAGCGTGCCGCTGCCGTTCAGGATACCAGGCATCAGGCCGGCGGCGCTGTCGACCGGGGCGGCAATCGTCTCCGGCGCCGCCTACGACACGATCGCCGCCGACATGGTCGACATGGAAACCTTCGCCTGCCTGCGCGCCTGCCAGCTGTTCGACGTTCCGCTTATCGGCCTGCGCGGCATTTCCGACGGGGCAGCCGATCTGAGGCATGTCGGCGACTGGATCGAATATCTGCACGTCATCGACGAGAAGCTGGCCGCGGCGGTTCAGCTGCTGGAACAGGCGATCGCCTCGGGCGCGATCGACTTCAAGCTTGTTGGGGCGGCAGGTTCTTAGCGTTGCCGAACAGCACGCCGATCATCCTGAAGCGAACGGCGTTGTCGCGATTGATGTAAGTGACTGACCCGGGCTCGTGATCGAGGGTCCAGCGTCCGGTCGCGCCGGTGTCCCAGTCGGCGATATAACCGTCATCGAGCATCCGCCAGCGCCCGCTTCGCGCCTCGCCATCGTCGAGCAGCATGTGCGCGGCACCCTCGCTTTCAAAATAGACGTAAGCCTCCTTGCCGTTTCGTTCCAACACATGGGTCATGCCCGGAATGAGCATTGCAAGGGTTTCCTTCTGAAGTGCTGCCATGATTTCCTCCTGAATTGAAGTCGCCGATTGCCTTGACCGGCATCGCCACTTAGAGTGAACTAGTAGTCAAGATGCTTGACTATGTATCGGGCGAGAAGAATTTGGTCAAGGGCCTTGACGAAAAACCTGAAGCGCTGCCGGATCACATAGGTTGGCGGCTGTGGCAGGCGAGCCGCGCTTGGCAGACCGAGTTCGCCGCTGCGATGCGCGCTGCCGGCCATCACTGGTTCACCGAAGCGCGTGCCGGCCTGCTTGGACACATACCGCGCGGCGGCATGCGCCAGTCGGCGCTGATCGAGCGCTCCGCGATCTCAAAGCAGGCGATTCAGCAATTGCTCGATGGCCTGGAGACGGAAGGTGTGTTGCAGCGTCTGCCCGATCCGCAAGACGGTCGCGGCAAGCTTGTGCGCTACACCCGCAACGGCCTGGACGCCCTGCGCGATGGCGACCGCATCAAGCTGCAGATCGAACGGAGCTATGTTGCCCGCCTTGGTCACGAGCGTTTCGCGGCGCTGATGGACGCCTTGCGGTCACTCGATACAACGCAAACTGATGCATTGGACAAAGCCTCTGGCGTTCAGGACGACACACCGGAATCGAAGTGAAAGCGCGACCTCACAACCCATTGCGCCGACTCGTTTCTTTCTCTAAACGCTCGCCATGAAAACAGCCAATCATCCCGACACCGTCCTGATTGTCGATTTCGGCAGCCAGTTCACTCAGCTGATCGCCCGCCGCATCCGCGAGGCCGGCGTGTTTTCCGAGATCGTGCCCTTCCAGTCGGCCGAGGCGGCGTTCAAGCGCATCAATCCGAAGGCGGTGATCCTGTCCGGCGGCCCGGCCTCGACCGGCGACATCGGCAGCCCGCGCGCGCCGCAGATCGTCTTCGATGCCGGCGTGCCGGTGCTCGGCATCTGCTATGGCCAGATGGCGATGTGCGTGCAGATGGGCGGCGTCGCCGAAAGCTCCGATCATCGCGAATTCGGCCGCGCCTTCGTCGAGATCGCCAAGGACAGCCCGTTGTTCGAGGGCCTGTGGGCGCCCGGCCAGCGCCACCAGGTGTGGATGAGCCATGGAGATCGGGTCATCTCCCTGCCCAAGGGGTTCGAGGTGCTCGGAAAATCGGAGGGCTCGCCCTTCGCCATCTTCGGCAATGTCGAGCGCAAAATGTACGGCCTCATGTTCCACCCCGAAGTGGTGCATACGCCGGACGGCGCCAGGCTGCTCCGCAACTTCGTCCACAACATCGCCGGCATCGAAGGCGACTGGACGATGCGCGCCTACCGCGAGCACGCGGTCGAGACGATCCGCAAACAGGTCGGCAAGGGCAAGGTGATCTGCGCGCTGTCGGGCGGCGTCGATTCCTCGGTCGCGGCCTTGCTGATCCATGAGGCGGTCGGCGACCAGCTCACCTGCATCCTTGTCGACCACGGTCTGATGCGCAAGGACGAGGCATCAGGCGTGGTGGAGATGTTTCGCCAGCATTACAATCTGCCGCTGATCCTGGTCGACGCTTCGGACCGTTTCATCGGCGCGCTCGAGGGCGAGTCGGACCCCGAGAAGAAGCGCAAGACCATCGGGCGGCTGTTCATCGAAGTGTTCGAGGAGGAGGCCGAGAAGCTCGGCGGCGCCGATTTCCTGGCACAAGGCACCCTCTATCCCGACGTCATCGAAAGCGTCTCTTTCAGCGGCGGCCCGTCGGTGACCATCAAGTCGCATCACAATGTCGGCGGCTTGCCCGAACGCATGAACATGCAGCTGGTCGAGCCGCTGCGCGAATTGTTCAAGGACGAGGTGAGGGCGCTCGGCAAGGAGCTCGGCCTGCCCGACAGCTTCATTGGCCGGCATCCGTTCCCCGGTCCCGGTCTCGCCATCCGCTGTCCGGGCGGCATCACCCGCGAAAAGCTGGAGATCCTGCGCGAGGCCGACGCCATCTATCTCGACGAGATCCGCAAGGCCGGCCTCTACGACGCCATCTGGCAGGCCTTCGCCGTGCTGCTGCCGGTGCAGACCGTCGGCGTGATGGGCGACGGCCGCACCTACGAGTTCGTCTGCGCGCTGCGCGCCGTCACCTCGGTCGACGGCATGACGGCCGACTTCTACCATTACGACATGGCATTCCTGGGAGCAGCCGCCACCCGCATCATCAACGAGGTACGCGGCATCAACCGCGTCGTCTACGACGTGACGAGCAAACCGCCAGGCACCATCGAATGGGAGTGAGGGAAACGGTGATGATAGGCGGCTCTAGCGTAGAATTTCGCAGAAAATACAATGATTTGCGGGCAGGGCAGACTGCTAGCCAGGGCACATTATCAATGGAATTGACAAACCTATCAAGTCATTGAAATCGTTAAGTTTATCGGAGCGCCTGGCGCGGCTCGCAGCTTGTAGCAGATCACTCTGTGGGTACTTTTGACGGTGCTTTTCGTATCCGATAGAGCATTCTAAAAAGTACCGTCATTCGTTTTTGGGATTTGACGGTACTTTTCTGTGCGTCAACGCTTTGAAATATATAACGAAAATTGCCCGTAGCATGACATTTCTGCGCTGACGGTACTTTAGTTGTCGACATACATAGTTTCAGCTTTGGCTGCGGTACCGATCGATGTTCCGGACCCGATCGCAAATCGTCGGATGGCACCGTCGCATCACCTATCAAATGTTGTCCCGACTGCTGCCGGATCTGCGATGGAGAGAAGCGTCGACCGCATCCAGGCGGGAGCTTGGACCGCGGTAGATGCGAGCGTCTTTTTATCGTTGGGAGAAAGATGAGGTGCCGCGATCTGTGCAAGCTCGGCCGCGCGCGCCGGCCCAATATGACGAAGCGCCTGGACGACGGTCCCGGCCAAGCTGCCCGGAGCAATCAAATGCCTATCCGCCCGCGTGGTCGTTGCCACCGTGCGCGGCGATGAACATGGCGACGGCCGACCGGCAATAGGATTCGATTTCGTTGTCGTCCTCTGCTCTCGCCTCATCGAAGCGTGCGATAATCAGGAGATCGGATCCTTTGAAAAGCGCGGCAAACAAGCGGGCGGACCGGAGAGGATCGGGCACGTTCAGAACCGCCTTCGCGTGCAACTGACGCAACAGGGCCTCGATTTGGGCGATGACATGGGCGGGGCCGGCTTCGTAATGGAGCTTGCTTAACGACTTTTGATTCGTCTGGTCGGCCATGATCATGGCTTCGACACTGCGGACGTCCGAGCTCAACAGCGTGCGAAGCAGGGATGATCCCACCGCCATGAGTTGATCTTCGACCGAACCGTCGACGCCTTCAAAAGGGGCCTGCGGTGCAAACTGATGGCAGCGGGTCGCGATGGCCGCGCTGAACAGCGCCTCCTTGTTCTCGAAGTGCCGATAGATGCTGAGCTTGGATATCTTCGCCCGCTGGGCGACCTTGTCCAATGTCGTCGCTTGAAAACCCAATTCCACAAAGAGTTCGCACGCGGCGTCGACTATCGTTTGGCCAAGCGCCTCGTTGGCGGGCCGGCCGCGCCGGCCCTGGCTGTTTACGGTCACGACAATTCCAGTACTTGACAGTATCCTAATTCGTGCATTACGATACCATGTAGTATCGGAAATGTGCAAGCCAGTGGGTAGGTTTCAACCTGTTGTCCAAATCAAGTTTCCCCGGGCCGCCCGGCGATATCGAATGCGGCATTGTCCGGCCGGTCAACACAGATGGGCGACTTTCTCGCAGAGGCCGAAGCCCTGCTCGCTGCCCGTCTCGAGCGCGTATCGCTGGACGATATTGCGCGCCAGGCCCAGCCCAACCCCCTCCATCCACGACACGGAGCCCATCACCATGGATGACGTCATCATCATCGGCGGCAGCTTTGCCGGTCTCGCCGGCGCCCTGCAGCTCGGCCGTGCCCGCCGCAAGGTCACCGTTCTCGATACCGGCCTGCCGCGCAACCGCTTCGCCGGCCACTCGCATGGTCTGCTCGGCCACGATCACAAGCCACCGCTGGACATCCTGGCCGAGGCGCGGCAGCAGCTGGCGCGTTATCCCACGATCAGGCTGGTCAATGCCCGGGCCGACAGCGTCTCCGGCGCCGTCGACGATTTCTCCGTCCTCACTGGCGATGGCGAAAGCCTTGGGGCGCGCCGCCTGATCCTGAGCTATGGCGTCGCCGACCAGATGCCTGATGTTCCGGGCTTTGCCGAAGGCTGGGGCACGTCCATCGTGCCCTGCCCCTATTGCGACGGTTTTGAAGTCGCCGGCCAGCATTGGGGCCTCGTCTGGTCCGGCCCGCAGTCGCACCAGTCTGTCAGGCTGTTCCACGATTGGACCGACAGGTTGACGCTCTTCGCCGATGGTCACGACATTCCGCCCGATATCCGGGCCGATCTCGCGCGTCGTAACATACCTGTCGTCGATGGCCGGATCACCGAGATCGCCCATCACGGGGGCCATCTCGCCACCGTCAATCTCGATACCGGCCCCAATGTCGCGGTCGACATCCTGTTCGCGCATCCGCGCAACAAGCCGTCCGCAATCCTGCATGAATCGCTGGGCCTCGCCACGGTCGATACGCCCCTCGGCATCGCCCTCAAGGTCGACGAGCGCCGCGAAACCAGCATGCCCGGCATCTACGCCGCCGGCGACCTTGCCAACCCCCTCATGCCCTCGGTCACCACGGCATCATCGCACGGCGCGATGGCGGGCATCTTCGCCCAGCAGTCGATGCTGGTTTGAGAGCACAGATTCCCTTCTCCGGTTGCCGCGGGCTATCAAATTCAGAAGGTTGCGGGCCGGTGTCACGGAACGCGGGCCCCCTCTCGCCTGAGGGGAGAGCCTAGCAAAGAAAGAATCAGAACAAGGATATGGCATGGCAGAGAAAAATGTTATCAGGTAGCCGACTGGAATGGCCAAAGCGGGGAGCGCTGGGTCGCTTACCAGGCCCGGCTCGATGCCATGATGGCGGTGTTCGGCCAGGCCGCGATCGAAGCCGCCGCGCCCGCCACGGGCGAACGCGTGCTGGACGTCGGCTGCGGCGCGGGGGCGTCTAGTCTGGATCTGGCCGCCCGCGTCGGCGCGGGGGGCCATGTGCTAGGCGTGGACATATCCGAACCGCTGATCGGCAGAGCGCGCGCGCTAGCGCCGCAGGATACGCCGGCCCTGTTCCAGGTGGCCGACGCCAGCAGCACCGCGTTGCCCGAGGGCGCGTTCGACATCCTGTTCTCGCGCTTCGGAGTGATGTTCTTTGACGATCCTACGGCGGCGTTCGCTCATATGCGCCGTGCGCTCAAGCCGGGCGCGCGGGTCGCTTTCGTCTGCTGGCGCGGCATGGCCGAGAACGATTGGGTGCGCTTGCCGATGGGCGCGATCAAGGGCATCGTCCCGCCGACGGCGCCGCCCGATCCCGAAGCGCCCGGCCCGTTCTCGTTTGGCGACCAGGGGCGGGTGGCGCGTATTTTAACGGCGGCTGGCTTCACCGATGTCGCTATCGCGCCATTCGATGCCTCCATCCCGTTCGGCGAGGGGGGGACGCGGGACGCGGCGATCGACGACGCGGTGGAGATGACACTCGAGGTCGGCCCGCTGTCGCGCGCTCTCGCTGATCAGCCCGACGACATCCGCGCCCGCGCCTCGGCCGCGGTTCGTGCCGCCTTCGCGGGCCTCCCCGGCGAGCGGTCGGTGATGATCGACGGCGCGGCGTGGATCGTCATCGCACGCAATCCGGCAAGCTGACAGGGATTAACAGGGGAGACGCCCCCGCTCGGTGGAGCGGGGCGTCTTTGGCCGGTCAGATTGATGTCCCTTCTGGCTTGGAAGCCGCCATTAGCGAGCTAGAGGCTTTGATGGCGGGGTACAGCGTTTGCACGACACTCGAAAACGTTGGTGCACGTGCTTACGGAGCACGTAGCGGGTACGACGTCCGCACGCGATGTATTCGAGGCTGCACAGAACGCCGCCAAGGCGTAAGTCCGGGACGGATCAAGGCATGAGAGGAACTGCGTGTCGTTCAGGCTCTTGCGAGCCGTGACGGTCTTTTTGCCGACGGGATCGTGAAGGCACAGCTAAAGAATGTCGAAAATCGACCAATCGATGCCGATAGTCGCTGAAACCGAGCAGATTTTGAATCGCCGAAATTCTCCTTTGAATTCAAGAGCGCAAATTTCTGACGGATCGGGGAGACGGTTCTTCATTGCGTGCAGAAAGAATTTGTGCAGGGAATTCAATGCGTTACGATCACTTAAAACAATCGAGTGGGAATGATGGGGCGTACGGTAGAGTAGGTTGGAGTACTGTCGGATATATTCGGAAATTGTTGGTCAACGATAGGAAGCGATAGTTCGCGGGCGATTCTGCAAGAACAAGCAGCCGTTTTGCAGGTCGGCGATAGACCTTCGATTATGTGTAGAGAGGCTCAAAGGGATCGATACACCGCGCCGTCCACAGCACATGCTTTGGATTGGAGCGCCGATCCAATTCCTCGGACAATAGACATCATGTTCCGTGGATTTGTATCATGGTCTAAGCCCCGGGGCGGGACCAACGAGACGAGCGCACGGCCGCCGAGCACAGCGGGGACGGCGCCGTAGCTGAATACGTTCTCGTGCCTCGCATAGTTTCAGAGTGCTCCCGCAATGCGTGGATCGTGCGCATGCCCGTGCGGCAGATCCCTGTAGACTTAAGCGTGCCATGCTTCAGCAGCTTGGCCGACAGCGGACCCGAGTTGGCGAACGGAACAATTTGGTCGTCCTGCTACGCGACGAAGCGGACCACGCCACCATCCACCCGCAAAGCCGCGCCGGTGGTCGCCGAAGCCTGCTCCGAGCATGTGTAGATGATCATGTTGGCCACCTCATCGGTGGTCGCGAAGCGGTGGATGAGGCTCGTCGGACGCATCGCCTGCAGGAATCCCTGCTCGGCTTCGTGCTGCGTGATTCCATTTGCGTCAGCCTGTTTCGCCATGAAGTTGCCCAGGATCTCAGAGCGGGTAGGTCCCGGCAGGACGGCGTTGACGGTGACGCCCGTGCCCGCGACCGCCTCGGCAAGCCCGCGTGAGACCGCGAGTTGAGCGGTCTTGGTCATGCCATAGTCGAGCATTTCCTTAGGGATGTTGACTGCGGATTCGCTACTTATGAACACGACGCGGCCCCAGCCTTTCGCCACCATCCGCGGCAGGTAATGACGGCTCGCGCGCACGCCACTCATTACGTTCAACTGGAAGAGGTCAAGCCAGTCCTCATCGGGGATATTTGCGATATCCTCGACGCCGTTGTAGCTCCGGATGTGTGCTGTACCGACGTTGTTCACAAGGATATCGGCGTCCGGCGCATGCGCGATCAAGGCCTTTGCCCCCTCCGCTGTCGCAAGATCAGCGGCGATACCCGAGATGTCGCTGCCGGGGAAGGCCTGCCGCAGCTGCCGCACCGCCTCATCGACCCGAGCGTTTCCACGGCCGTTGACGACGACCGATGCACCGGCACGCGCCAACCCCTCCGCCGTCGCGCGGCCGATACCGGCGGTGGATCCGGTAACGATGGCCTTGCGGCCTTTGAGTTCGATATTCATCTCATTCATCTCCAAAATTAAATAGGAAGCGCAATCAATCCACTGTCGTCTTCGCTGTTTCCGCCTCCGCTGCGTGGGCGAGGCTTTCGACCCAGTCTTGGTGATACCGGTAGAGTGCGCCGGGATGTTTGCGCCCGAGCTCATCGAGGAAGAAGGGGCCCTGCTGCGTTTCCTCGGTCAGCACATGGCAGCCATGGTCCGTAGGCGTGATGACCCAGCCATGGTATGCGCTTGAGCCGGTCTCGTCGCCATCAACTGTCGTCGCCCATGCGAGCCTGCGAAGGGGCTCGCATTCCGTCACGACCAGACTCATCGGAAATCCAACCGTCACACGGCTGTATCGCGTTCCGAGCGCCAGTTCCGGCTCCCCCGTCAGAATCTTGACCTGATCCTCGGCGGGAAAGTAGCTCGACCAATTCTCGGCTTCGACGAGCAGCTTCCAGACCGCTTCAGGCGGCGCCTTCACGTCAATGTCGTTGAGTGCGTAGATGGCCGACGTTTTCGGATCATATCGCTCGGGCCAGGTCACATGGTCGTACATCGATTACTGCTCCTTCTTGAACAAATCCTGGAAGATGAGCTGGCCCCAAGTGCGGCCGCGTGCCTGCACCAGCGCGCCACCCTCGTTGAGCTTTCCCAGCTTGACGGGTGCGAACCCGAGTTGTTTGGCCAAGGCCGCCACGGGAGCGGTCGCGTCCTCGTCGTCGCTCGACAGAAAGACGACACGGTGCCCGCCCTCGACGATCGGATCGGCAGCCAGGGTGGCCGCAACCAGATGATTGAACCCTTTGACGAGCTTGGCGCCGGTGAACGCCTTCGCGACGAAGGCGGAGGACGGCAGGCCGTCCAGCTCTTCAGGGACTGGAAACGCGTTCATCGCGTCGATGACCGTCTTGCCTTTCCAACTCGGCAGGGCTTTCGCAACCTCGCGATGCTCCCCGAACGGGACCGCCAAGATAATTGTGTCGGCCTCGAGTGCATCCCGCAGCGACTTGGCGACGACCGTGGGTCCAATCGCCCGAGCCTGCGGCGCCAACGCCTCGGGCGGCCGGCGGCTCGCGACGGCCACGTCGATGTTTTTACGGGCGAAGGCGTGGGCGAGGGCCTGGCCTATCTTACCGAATCCTACAATTGCGTAGCTCATAATGCTTCTCCGATCCGTGTTGGTATTGATTCCCCGGCCTTCAACGGCGCTGGGTTATTCGTTCCGCTGTGTGGCGACCTTTGCGTGGTCGTTCCACCATGGACACGCTAGTTCCCGCCGGTCAGCCGCTTCCCGTGATCCGGCGCGATTTCAGATGGCCGAGAAGCCGCCATCGACAGACAACTCCACCCCATTCACGAAGCTCGAATCGTCGGAAGCAAGAAACAGCGCGGCCGTCGCAATTTCCTCAGGACGCCCCATCTTTCCCCGCGGGATCAGGGATTCGAACATCTGCTTCGCCTCCTCGGTCAGAACTTGGTCCTGCATCGGTGTGGCGATCGGCCCCGGGTGCAGCACGTTCACCCGGATATTCCTGCCCTTGAGTTCGTTGAGCCACCCGCGTGCGAATGCGTGCAGCGCCGCCTTGCTCGCCGCATACACGCTGTAACCAGGAAAACCTTTCACCGAAGCAACTGACCCGGTCATGAAGATCGATCCGCCATCGTTGAACAGCGGCAACGCCTTCTGAACCGTAAACAGCGTGCCGCGCGTATTCAGGCCGAAGGCCGCATCGAAGTGCTGCTCGGTAATCTCGCCCAGTGGGACGGCTTCGCCCGTGCCGGCGCTCGCGTACAGGACGTCGATCCTGCCCTTTTCCCGCTTGACTGTATCGAACAGGCGGTCGAGGTCGTCGAGATTGGCCGCGTCGCCGCGCACGCCGGTCACGTTCCGGCCGATCAGCTTGACGGCCTCGTCCAGCGCCTCCTGTCTCCGGCCCGTGATGAAAACATAGGCGCCTTCTTCAACGAACCGCTTGGCGCTCGCCAGCGCCATGCCGCTCGATCCACCCGTGATGACTGCAACCTTACCCTCAAGCTTTCCCATGACTTCTCCTTTCGTGGTGTCGGGACGGCATCTGCCTCCGAGAACCTCGAAATGGGTCCGCCGGCGTCAGTTGTTGAGTGCGGAAGCGCGCACATCGGTGGTGCGAAATCGATCCGGCTGGACGACTGACGCCAGCCGCGACGATCGGCGTCCGCCGTTCGGAATTGAGCCGCGCTCGTCGACATAGGCTATGATGACCGCCCGTACTGCTGTTCGATGTGTTAGATACGGGCTTTGGAAGGCGCACCGCGCGGTGCCGGATTGCACCATGATCGACTGGGATGACGTTCGCTACTTTCTTGCCGTCGCGCGCGGAGGCTCGGTGCGGGCCGCCGCCGAGCGCCTCGGTGTGAACCACTCGACCGTGCTGCGACGCGTCGCCCAGCTCGAGGAACGCCTCGGGGTGCAGATGTTCGAAAAGCTGCCTTCGGGCTACCGCCTGACGGCTGCGGGCGAGGAGGTCCTCGAGTTCGCGGACCAGATGGAAGTGTCGTCGCACCTGCTGGAGACGCGCGTCTTCGGGCGCGACCAGAGCGTGCGCGGGCTTCTGCGGGTGACGCTGGCACCGCCCCTCGCGACACACCTGCTCATGCCGGACTTCGCCGATTTCGCGCGTCTGCATCCGGATATCGAGATGGAAATCTTGTCGTCCGGCGAGCTGGCAAATCTGACCAACCGAGAGGCCGACGTCGCGATCCGCGTCGTCTACGACCGCAAAACCCTGCCGCTCAATCTTCATGGCCTGAAGGGACCGGAGGTGTTCGGCGGCGTCTATATGTCCTGTGATCGACTAGCCGCGTGGCGTGCGGGCGCGCCTGATCCCATCCGGTGGATCGTCATAAGCATTCATGGAATTCCGGAATGGGCCAGCGAGGGTGAGGTTCGCACCACGGGGGTTCCCTTCAGGACCACGGACGCCGAGGCGCAGATCGTTGCTGTACGGCAAGGGCTCGGGATCACGACACTGCCCTGCTTCGTCGGCGATGCCGACCCCCTACTGGTGAGGGTGCCGGGCACCGACCTGCACATGTACGGAACGCTCTGGCTTCTCACACAGGGGGAGACACGCAAGACGAAGCGCGTACGGCTCTTCACGGAGTTCGTATCCCGCAGGCTCGCCGCGTACGCGCCGCTTCTCGCGGGGCTGTCCATATCGCGCGACTGACGCCTGGCAGGTCGCCGATGGCGCTGTCTCGAGCGTACCGCTGTAGAAGGGCCATTCTCGGCGTCGAAAAACAATTGCTCTTTGAAGACTGTGGCGCGTACAGCTATTTCGAAATCCATGATTGGTATGAGAAGCTTCGCCCGAACCGCGCCGCACGAATGATGACGCGCAGCGCAACCAAATTGGGGAGGATTCAAAATATTAGTATGCGATGTTTGATTGTCACGGCTCATCCACTCAATCCAAGCCTTTGCCAAACGCTTTCGAAAGCAGCTATCGACACCCTGATGGATGCGAAGCACCAGTGCCGACATGTTGATCTGTATCGATCTGGCTTCTTCCCGGCTCTTACACCGGCGGAGCGCGCGAGCTACTATTCCGGATTCGAGACTACAGAGGTAGCTAAAGAGATTGAGGATCTTCTCTGGGCCGAGACTATCGTCTTGATTTTTCCCACGTGGTGGTTCGGACCTCCAGCTATATTGAAGGGCTGGTTCGACAGGGTATGGGTGCCTGGTATTGCCTACGATCACGCAGCCGATCTTGGTGCCATACAACCGCGACTTCGCCAGTTAAGGAAGGTGGTTGCAATAACAACTTTGGGCTCCCCTTGGTGGGTCGATTGGCTGATCCTCAGGCGGCCAGTGCGGCGTGTTCTCAAGACAGCTATTCTGAATACCTGTGCTCCTCAAGCCTCGCTTACGTTCCTTTCATTTTACAAGGTTGAAAGTCTGCCTAGGCAAGGTGTCGATGCTGCGATAAATCGCATTAGATCAATGCTACAGCGTCTATAGCTAAGCCCCGTCACAATGCTCCTTTTCCTTGAAGGGCGCACGTAGAGCAATGCCCGTGGGGACAGCGCGGCTCGTGACCGCTGCCCTTATCGGTATGTACGCGCATACGCGCCGAAAGCGTCACCATCGGTAGATGGCAGCACCGCGGATATCACCGTCACGACATGGCATTCCTGGGCGCCGCCGCCACCGGCATCATCAACGAGGTGCGCGGCATCAACCGCGTCGTCTATGACGTGACGAGCAAACCGCCAGGCACCATCGAGTGGGAATGAGCTCAAATTCGGTCCGACGGACGTTAGGGTGTCGGGTGGGTTGTGATCAGGCGGGAACGTACGTCACTCTGATCGCGTCCTCGCCAACCCGGTCGCTGGCCACGAGACGCAGCGGCGGCCGCGGGCCGGCGAAGAATGGCTTGCCGCGACCAAGCACGATGGGACGGAAGTAGAGCCGGTACTCATCGATAAGGCCAAGCTCGGTCAGACTACCCGCAAGCTCCGGTCCGGCGACTTCGATCTCGCCCTCGTGTTCGGCTTTAAGCGCCCTAACGAACCCTTTGAGATCGTCGTCCACCAGCGTGGCGTTCGGCCCGACCGACTTCAGGGTGCGAGAGACGACCCATTTCGGCTGCGCCCGCCAGGCCGCCGCAAAGTCGCGCCCGACCTGGTCCTGTCCCGACTGATCCTCGTCCCAATAGCGCATTACCTCGTACATGCGCCGGCCGTAGAGGCTGCCGGCGATCCCGCGCACATGGGCGTTGAAGTGGCGATGGAGCGCCTCTCCGGGCATCGGCAGCCCGGGCCCGCCCTCGGCGCCAGCGACATAGCCGTCGAGCGACTGCATCATTCCGAACACAAGCTTCGCCACGCACAGGCTCCTATCGATCGACGACGATCCGAAGGGATCGCATTCATTCAAACCTCGCCCTCACTTCGCCGGTTCGCTGGCTGCACACATTCTCTGACGTGTTCACGTTGGCCGGTAAATCTGCGCCACCGCGCCCCCCGGGAAGGCTTTCGAGCTCACCAGCTTGAGAGACATCGGCGCGACCAGTTCGGAGAACAGCGGCAGGCCTTTGCCCAGCGCCACGGGGGCCACCATCAGGGCGAGCTGGTCGACCAGTCCTTGGGCGACGAGACTGCGGGCGAAGCTCACTCCGCCGTGGGCGATGATCGGCTTGCCCTCTTGGGCTTTCAACTTCGCGACTTCCTCCGCCAAGTCACCGCTCGCCACATAGGCCTCCGCCCAACTTTCACCACCGGGCTGCAACTTCGCCGGCTGTCCGGTTCCCGCGTTGACGGCGCGAGCCTCATCGAGCGCCGCCGACTTGCTCACCTCCCTCAGGATCTCCGGTCCCCGTCGTGAGAAGACGGCCTTGGGGATCTGGTTCATCGGCGCCGCGAACTGCTCGCAGGAGGTCGGCCACCAGGCGGCCATGTCACGGAAGCTGCGGCTGCCCATGATGTGCAGGCTCGAGTTCCATATGAACTCTACGCCCCAGGCCTTCGCCTCTTGATCGGCGCCGAACATCCATGTGTTTCGGCCTTCCAGGTCACTCACGAAGCCGTCGATCGATATGGACATCTTCAAGATCAGGTCTCTCATCGCGTCTTCCTTGCCCTGGTGAGACCCAAGGACGGGCCAGATCGGTCAGTTCCGACAATTCGTTGCGGGATAGTCCGACAACGCTTGCACGCCGCCGAAGAAGGGATACCGAGCTTCCTTGCCTAGTCGGCGAGGGTGTCGTTGATGCCGCGCCAAATTCTGGTTCAGCGCCGTTTGTCAAAGCAGCGCACCTGAAGGTTGCGGCTGAGGCAACTGCCGTCCGTCAGGTGGGGAGAGGCATGTGAGACGAAGCCGGTGCACGCCGACTGATTTGATTCCCAAAACCGGATACGGATCTTTCCGTAACGGCGCCAATCAGCTTATCGATTTTTCTCGGCCGGGTTCTCCTTTCGTGGCGCCGAGGCGGGTAAGCAGATTGAGCGTGATCCTGCCGACATCGTTCATGGCGCCTGCGGCTGGCAGCGCGCCGCACCAGGCAACCGAGCTTGCGGAAAAGATCAAGCCGCCTGCTGCGAGCTTTCGCAGGGTCATTTCGGCGCAGCGGCGGGCGATGTGCTGCCTATCCCCGCCCTCGTACCAGCGCGTCGGATCCTGAAAGAAGCTGTCGGGAAATCCCGTCGCACGCGCGATCACGACGGTGTCAGCGGAAGTGCCGAGGGCCGGATCCGTCGCATCCACTTCGTAGCCCGCGGCACCGCCCAGCACGATGCCGTCGGTGCCGAAGGTCGCATTTTCAACGCCTTCGAACAGCCATGCGCATCCTGCTTCATGGCTTTCCTCAGTGCGCGTGAAAGGGCGTGCGCCATCGAAACCCATCAATGAGATTGCACCGCCGATCAGCGAGAATTCGCCTCGGCCGCGGCAGCGGAGATAGCCGCCTGGTTCGTTGGTGATCGACAGCGCCTGTTCGGCGACCGGGCCGTCCCAGGTTCGGCCGGCCTCCAGCGGCGAGCGCCGCAACTCCATCAGATCGTCCTTGAAAGCCACAGTGGCAGCAAAGCCGTTTCCGCCGAGATAGGCGATGCTGCCGCCTTCGGCCACAAACTGCCGCAGCGCCTGCTCCATCTCGATCGACATATATTCGGGATGACTGCCGGTGACGACGGCTTGATGTCGACGCAAACCGTCTATGCCGCATTCGTGCAAATCGTGATCGGTCATGACGTCAAACACGATTCCATTTTCGTGGCAGAATCGGAGGAAATGCAGATCGACCGGCAGGTTGTGTGGGCAGCCGCAGAGCGGATAATCGTAATCGTCCCTGAGCGTCACTTTCGGCTTTTTGTAGGAGCAGATGGAAACACCGCTAAGGTCGGAATGGTAGTCGTAAAGGGATTTCAGATTGTTGGCGATCGCGAAGCGATGTCCCCGGTCGTCGCCTTTCCATTCATAAAGATGATCCGGGAGATATTCGTCCGCATAAGCGAGATAGGTGGCCGTCGGCACGAGAAACAACAGCGGCGACGAAACCTGTGAAGAGGTGACGAAGAACACCACGCGTTCGTAGCCACCCTCCCATTCGACCTGGAACGCGTAGACGCCTGGGTGTGCGTTTTCGGGGATCGTCGCGCGGTGCGATGCCGGCCATGCAAGCGGGCCGATGTCGTCGTCGTGGCAATGGATAGCGTCGTAGTGCGACGGCACCAAGCGAGGCTCGAAGCTCGATCCGTCCCACCGTGCCGAAGTCACGCAGAAGGCTGGCTGATTGATCACATCCAGGAGCAGCGGATCTGCTCCGCCCGACGACAGGATCGGCTGCGTTGGTAACAGCGTCGGGAAATCCCAGGCAACAGTCCCGTGTGGGGTGTCGAGCCGGATCGCGGCAAATTTCGCGTTGAGGGTAGGTTCGTGGTTGGTGGCACTTGCGCCGAAATGGATACCGTGCGCCTGGAGGTTCCGCGCCGGGCCGCCAAAACCTTCATGGAGTTCGTAAGGCGCGAGAAGATCATGGGATTTGATGCGCAGACGCGATTGTTCCTGCCGCAGGTCCAACTCGACAGTGAGCCACACACCAGTTGGCGCCTTCTTCTCGACAGGGGTTTCGCCGCCGATTTCCACGACAAATGCGCCGTCGCGGAGGCGCAGCCCGAGGGCGCCTGCTTCCAGGATCGTGCGCGCACCTTCGTTGCGCGTGAGGAACAGCTCGAAACGAATGCCGTGGACGGCTTGTACTTTGACCAGTTCGCCGGCTCGCACGAACAGGAACGACCCCTGGTCGAAATGCCGACGCCGTGCTTCACCTATCGTTTCGATGGGCCAGGCGAGAAGTTCCGGAGCCGGCTTGTCGAGCCGGCAAATTCGTGTGGCCTTTATCGGCCGATCGCATGACAGGCTGAGGTTGATCCGCTGGCCTGCTTTGGCACTCCAGGGGGTGGTATAGCCGACCACGCTCATCGCGTCGTGGTCTACTGCGCGCTTCATCTATCCCTCCCGATGAACTCCAGATGGGCTGGGGCGAACCGCGTAGACCGGTCCGATGTCGGCCAATGCGCTGCCGCTCTGACAAGCAAAGTTCCGCATGGCGCACTACAGCCATGATGTACATGCTTGTATAGATAAGCTGCATTCGGATAGTCTCGACGCGATCGGTCCAAGCGCGACATTACCAAGGAGGATGACATGCGCAACGCATCTCTCTTCGATCTGTCAGGCAGGAAGGCGCTTGTAACCGGCGCAAGCCGTGGCATCGGGCGCAGCATCGCCGAGGCGCTCAGCGCGGCCGGCGCCGACGTCGCGGTCACGGCGCGCAGCGTGGCCTCGCTCGAGAAGACGATGGCCGCCATCCGCACCGCCGGCGGGGTCGCGCATGCCATCGCCCTGGATGTCACCGATGTCGACCGCTGCCGGGCGGCGACAGCCGAGGCCGGCAGCCTGCTCGGAGGTCTCGATATTCTCGTCAACAATGCGGGGGTGGAAGAGGTCCGGCCTTCACTCGATGTCGACGAGGCCTTGTGGGACCGGATTGTCGATACGAATCTCAAAGGCGCCTTCTTCTGCGCCCAAGCCGCCGCGCGGCAGATGAGAGACGCCGGACGGCCCGGCGTCATTATCAATCTCTGCTCGCTGACCTCCGAGGTTGGGGTTCCCACGGCGGTGCCGTACGGCTCGTCGAAATCAGGCCTCCTCGGCATGACGCGAGCGCTTGCGGCGGAGTGGGCCGATCTCGGGATCCGGGTCAACGCCATTGCGCCTGGCTATTTCAGGACAGCGATGACAGACGTGTTCTACAGCAACGAGGCATGGCAGCAATCGATGCTTGCCAAGATTCCGCAGCGCCGTTTTGGTGATCTCTCGGACCTGCACGGAATCGCGGTGTTCCTCGCTTCGGATGCGGCAGCCTACATAACCGGCCAGTCCATTCCCGTGGATGGAGGCTTTCTCGCATCGATTTGAAGGCTTCAGTGGCCGGAGACGTGTCCCAGAAGTGATCGACAAGCGCTAATCGTAATTGTGTTCTAAGAAAAGGAGCCGCCATGTCTGACGTCAGCTTCCACCGCCTGTCATCCCTCAGTGTCGATCAGCGGTCCAGTTTACTGAAACGCGCCGAAGGAGATCTGTCTTCCTTCATCGAAAAGGTCCGTCCAATCATCCAGGCCGTCAAGGATGAAGGTGACGCGGCCTTGCTCCGGTTTGCACGCGAACTCGACAAAGCCGATGTTGCCGACGGTGGACTGAAAGTTTCGGAAGCGGAGTTCGACGCGGCATTCGACAAGGTCGAGAAGGATGTCGTGGAGAGTATCCGGTTCGGTATTGAGAACATCCGGCATTTCCACGAGGAGCAGCGCCCGGAAACGATGTGGCTCAAGGAAGTTCGGCCGGGCGCCTATGCGGGTGACCGATACACACCGATTGCTTCCGTTGCGCTTTATGTTCCGCGCGGCAAAGGCGCCTTTCCCTCGGTGACGATGATGACCTCGGTTCCGGCGGTGATTGCCGGGGTTCCCCAGATCGCGATCGTGACGCCTGCGACTTCGGATGGTTCCGTCGACGCCGCGACGCTGGTTGCTGCCCGCATCGCCGGCGTGGAGACCGTGTACAAGTGCGGCGGCGCCCATGCGGTCGCCGCCGTCGCCTATGGGACCGAGACTGTGAAGCCTGCCGTCAAGATCGTCGGGCCGGGGAGCCCGTGGGTGGTGGCGGCAAAGAGCGTGTTGTCCCCGATCATCAACACAGGTCTCCCCGCCGGTCCTTCCGAAGCGATCATTTTTGCCGATCACAGCGTCGACGGCGGCCTGGCTGCTCTTGACCTGTTGATCGAGGCCGAGCACGGGCCGGATTCCTCGGCCTACCTGGTGACGCACAGCCGCAAGGTCGCCGAAGCCGCGTTGATTGCGATACCGGAACACTGGTCCAGGATGAGCGAACAGCGTGTGGAGTTCTCACGCGCGGTGCTGACTGGGAAGCGCGGCGGCATCGTGCTGACCGAGTCGCTGGAGGACAGCTACCGGTTCATCAACGACTATGCGCCGGAGCACCTCGAGATTCTGTCAACCGAGCCATTTGCGCATCTCGGACGTATCACGGAAGCCGCCGAGATCCTCATGGGTCCGCATACGCCGGTGACCCTCGCCAACTTCGTCCTAGGACCCAATGCGGTGCTGCCGACCAGCCGGTGGGCGCGAACCTTTGGACCGCTTTCCGTGACGGATTTCGTCAAGAGATCGTCGGTCGGCTATGTGACCTCGGCGGCCTATCCGGAACTCGCCCTGCATGCCCGCAGGCTCGCCCGCTACGAAGGATTCAGCTCGCATGAGAACGCGGTTTCGGAGATCCGCGATCGCTATCTCGCCGGCTGAGCCGAAACGATGACGATGAGGGCGGCGCGACTCTATGGACCCGGCGACTTGCGCGTCGAGGATATCGCCACGCCAGGCGCTCCCGAGCCAGGCTGGGTGAAGCTGAGGGTCGATGCCGCAGGCATTTGCGGTTCCGATCTCCACAACTTCCGCACGGGCCAATGGATAAGCCGATCGCCTTCGACGGCTGGCCATGAGCTGACAGGCACGGTGATCGCCATCGGCGAGGGGGTGGATACCGTCGCTGTTGGCGACCGCGTGGTCGCCGATTCCCGTTTCTGGTGTGGAGAATGCGCGCGATGCCATGCAGGCAGGCGGCATCTTTGCACGTCGCTGGGCTTTGTCGGCGAGATATGCGACGGCGGATTTGCCGAACAGGCGGTCCTGCCCGCACGCCTGCTGCACGTCGTCGATGCCGCGCTTGACGAACGGGTCGCGGCGATGGCCGAGCCGCTGGCTGTAGCGTTGCACGCAGTGCGGCGTCTGCCGAAAACGGCCGGCTCCGTTCTGGTGGTCGGCTGCGGGACTATCGGCGGGCTTGCCGCACTGCTGCTTTCCCGGACATTCGCAGGTACCGTGCTCGTCGCCGATGGCAACCCTGGCCGCTGCGCCCGGGTGGCGCGGGTGACCGGCGCCAGCATCGTCGACTTGAACCGGGACGCCATTGCCGCCGCCACCGCGGATGCCCCCTTGCTCGCTGCCGTCGAAGCAACCGGCAGCGTCGCAGCACTCGGCCAGTTGCTCGGCGTTCTCGATGCCGGCGGCACCGTTGCGATGGTCGGCATATTCCATGGCCGCCTCGATATCGATCCCAACATCCTGGTTGAACGCGAAATAGCATTGCTGGGATGCCACGCCTTTGCCGATGAGCTTCCCGACGCCATTCGGATGCTCGGCGAATTGACCGAGCCCATGGTCGAACTGATCGACCGCGAGATCGGCCTGGATGATGTTCCCGCAGCCTATGAGCGGCTGCTGGCGGGGCAGGGTGACGGCTTGAAAACGATCATCCGGATGCGGTCTGCCGGGCGCGTGTGATTTCCGAACCTGCCGGAAAGGATTTTTGAAATGATAACTTTGCCCGACACCGCCAGCCCTCTTTACGAGAAGGTCAAGGACTACATCCTGACGAACATCGGAACGGGGCGATGGAGCAAGGACCGCAAGCTGCCGTCCGAAAATGAATTCGTGGCGACACTCGGCGTGTCTCGGATGACGGTCCATCGTGCCTTGCGGGAGTTGACCTCTGCGGGTTTTCTGATCCGGCGCCAGGGCGTCGGCACATTCATCGCGCCACCTCGACCGCAATCCGCACTGATCGAGATCAACAACATCGCGGCGGAAATTGTCGCGCGGGGAAACCGGCATCGCTCCGAGGTTATCGTCCTCGAAAAGATCATGCCGACAAAGGAGCTCGCGCTTTCGTTCGAGTTTGCAAAGCGCGTGTCGGTCTATCATTCCATCGTCGTCAACTTCGAGAACGACCTGCCTGTGCAACTGGAAGAGCGCTTCGTCAACCCGGGCCTGATACCCGACTATGACAAGCAGGATTTTTCCAGGACAGCGACCTACGACTATCTCATGCAGAAAACCCCGGTGACGGAGGTCGAGCACATCATCTCGGCGACCCCTGCCGATGCCGAGACGGCGCGGTATCTGGGCATCGACGTCGGCAGCTGCTGCCTGTTTCTGCATCGCCGGACATGGACGGGCGCCGTCGTTGCCACGATCAGCAAGCTGACTTACGTTGGAAGCCGCTACTCGCTTGGCAGTCGGTATTCTCCGTCCAAAAAAACCTGATCGCAGTGGAGCGATTCAGAGTCGGAAAGAGGTGTCTAACTTGTATATGCATGTATGTATTTAGCCTTGACATCCGCTGTTGCTGACGTTGAAGTGTCGTCGCACTTTCGTTGAACGGACAGCTAAGATGCCGAGGCACGATGCCGCAAGAGCAGAAGCCCGCATTCTCACCAGGCCGGATGTTTGGCTCAAAAAAGCGGCCTGATCATCAAGGGGAACAAGATGATGCGTAACCTAGCAGGACAATTTCGGGCACTCGTTATGGCTGCTGCCGTCGGGTTTGCCCCGGCGGTCTACGCGGCCGACACGACAATTCCGGCGACGCCTGAGGCAGGAACATTCAAGATCGGCATCGAGCCATGGCTTGGCTACGGCCAGTGGCACGTCGCCGAAGCCAAGGGTCTGTTCAAGGCAAACGGGCTGTCCGACGTGCAGATCGTGAACTTCGCCGAGGACAAGGACATCAACGCCGCCCTGGCGAGCGGCCAGCTCGATGCCGCCAACATCGCGACCCACACGGCTATGGGAATGGTTGCGGCCGGCCTGCCGGTGAAGATCGTGCTTCTGCTCGACGTCAGCATGACGGCAGACGCCATGATCGCCGGCAAGGACGTCGCCTCCGTCGCCGACCTCAAGGGCAAGCAGGTCGCTTTCGAGGAAGGCACGACGAGCGACATCCTGCTCAAATACGCGCTCGCCAAGAACGGCATGTCCATCGCCGATGTCCAGCCGGTTCCAATGCCGGCGGCGGATGCCGGCAGCGCGTTGATCGCTGGCCAGGTTCCGGTCGCGGTTACCTATGAGCCTTATCTCACCGCGGCCAGGGCACAGAACAAGGACGTCAAGCTGCTCTTCACCGCAGGCGAAGATCCCGGCCTGATCAGTGACGTGTTCGTGGTGCGCGATGAGGTGATCAAGTCGCGTCCCGGCCAGGTGCTTGCCATGATCAAGACCTGGGATGCGGCCCTGAAGGCTTACAATGCCGACACGCCCGACGGCCGGGCGATCATCTCCAAGGCAGTCGGTTCGAGCGTCGAAGACCTCAACACCGCCTTTGATGGCGTGCGTTACTATACTCTCGCCGAAAACAAGGATGCGCTGACGGGCGAATTTTCCACCAAGACATTCGCCGATGTCGAGGCAGCCGCCAAGAACGCCGGGCTGCTTCAGGCGGACGTGACGCCGGAGCAGATGATCGACCCGTCATTCGTCAAGGCCGCGAAATGACGAGGGCCGGCTCGCGGTGGTGACGCAAATGTCCGAGCAGCGTGCGACCAAGCCAAGCCCGTCTCACGCAGCGCCGGGGCCGGTGATCAAACAGCCGATGCGCCGTCGCCCAGCCAACGGGGTCGGCGGGCCCAGCCCAAGAGCGCGGCTCGTGAGGGAGGGGAGTGCGTGTTTTGGCGGCCGCGGGCGTGGGGGGGGTGG